>NZ_RQZB01000019.1:0-70997 GCF_003859975.1 Streptococcus sp. OH4692_COT-348 | reverse complement strand
ATTTGGCAGGCACCCAAGGTAAATCTGATAAAGAGTTGCTTGACCTCTTGAAACAAAACGGCACTCAAAGTTATAAAGCTACCATCAAAGTTTACGGTGCGAAAGATGGCAAGGCCGATTTGAGCAATCTAGTAGCGACTAAAGAATTGACAGTGAACTTGAATGGACATCAGTCTCTTACTCCGATGCAGTCAGGTTTCATCCCATCTTCTAATGGTTCAGCTATGCCGGCTCCAATGATGAATAGTCATCAAGATGCGTCTAAGATGAACGCTCAAATGCCAAGTGCTCATCAAGATGAGATGAAATCTCAAATGCCAGCTGCTAGTCAGGATAAGATGATGCCTAGCAAAGAGCAGGACAAAACCATGAATGCTAGCCAGCCTATGGCAACACCAAGCATGAAACAAGATCAAGCTCTAGCAACCTCAAGCAAAATGTCTGATGAAGGCAAGATGGCATCTACTAACAAGGTGTCAAGTCCAATGATGGCTGATCAAATGAAAGGCCAAAAAGACATGCTTCCATATACTGGTGAAGCCCAAACATCAATGGCTACTCTTGGATTCTTTGGATTAGCCTTGGCAGGACTTCTAGGTGGACTCGGTTTGAAAGCTAAAAAAGAGGAAAATGACTAGTCTAGCTACAGACTTTCTATCTAGGATTTGAAAAATCCAGATAGCGATTAGAATGTTCGTAAAGAGATTAAAATAGTGTTATACTATTGTGGTATAGCACTGTTTTTTTCAAAGGAGAGACAGATGGGAAAGACAATTTTACTCGTTGACGACGAGGTAGAAATCACAGATATTCATCAACGCTATCTGGTTCAGGCAGGATATCAGGTTTTGGTGGCCCATGATGGGGTAGAGGCCTTAGAAATCTTCCAGCGAAAACCAATTGATTTGATTATTACAGATATCATGATGCCTCGGATGGATGGTTATGATTTGATTAGTGAGGTTCAGTATCAATCTCCAGATCAGCCTTTTCTCTTTATCACGGCTAAGACTAGCGAGCAGGACAAGATTTACGGCCTAAGCCTGGGGGCAGATGACTTTATCGCCAAGCCCTTTAGCCCTCGTGAGCTGGTTTTGCGTGTCCACAATATTTTGCGGCGCCTTCATCGTGGAGGTGAGACAGAGGTCGTCAGTCTCGGGGATTTACGGATGAATCACGGTAGTCATGAGGTCCAAGTCGGAGATGTGGCGCTTGATTTGACAGTCAAATCCTTCGAACTTCTATGGCTTCTAGCCAGCAATCCAGAGCGAGTTTTCTCTAAGACAGACCTCTATGAAAAGGTCTGGCAGGAAGACTATGTGGATGACACTAATACCTTGAATGTTCATATTCATGCTCTTCGACAGGAGTTGGCTAAACATGCCAGCGCAGAAACTCCTACTATAAAAACTGTCTGGGGTTTGGGCTACAAAATTGAGAAAGCACGAGGTAGTCAATGAAATTAAAAAGTTATATTTTAGTGGGGTATATCATTTCAACACTCCTAACGATTATCGTGGTTTTTTGGGCTGTTCAAAAAATGCTGATTGCGAAAAGCGAGATTTACTTTTTGCTTGGAATGACCATCGTTGCCAGCTTTGTCGGTGCTGGGATTAGTCTCTTTCTCCTGTCGCCTGTCTTTACTTCATTGGACAAACTCAAGGAACATGCCAAGCGGGTAGCGGACAAGGATTTTCCTTCAAATCTGGAGGTTCAAGGACCTGTAGAATTTCAGCAATTAGGGCAAGCTTTCAATGAAATGTCCCATGATTTGCAGGCGACCTTTGATTCCTTGGAAGAAAGCGAACGAGAAAAGGGCTTGATGATTGCCCAGCTGTCGCATGATATCAAGACCCCCATCACTTCGATCCAAGCGACGGTAGAAGGGATTTTGGATGGGGTTATCAAGGAAGGAGAACAGGATCATTATCTAGTAACCATTGGACGCCAGACTGAAAGACTCAATAAACTGGTTGAGGAGTTGAATTTTTTGACCCTAAATACAGCTAGAAATCAGGTCGAAACGACCAGCAAAGACAGCATTTTTCTGGATCAGCTCTTGATTGAGTGTATGAGTGAATTTCAGTTCTTGATTGAGCAGGAGGAGCGAGATGTCCATTTGCAGGTAATCCCAGAGTCTGCCCGGATTGAGGGAGATTATGCCAAACTTTCTCGTATCTTGGTGAATCTGGTCAATAACGCTTTTAAATACTCAGCTCCAGGAACCAAGCTGGAAGTAGTGGCTAAGCTGGAAAATAACCAGCTTTCAATCAGTGTGACCGATGAGGGACAGGGGATTGCCCCAGAGGATTTGGAGAATATTTTCAAACGCCTTTATCGTGTAGAGACTTCGCGTAACATGAAAACAGGTGGTCATGGCTTAGGACTTGCTATTGCGCGTGAATTGGCCCATCAATTGGGTGGAGAAATCACAGTTACGAGTCAGTACGGCCTAGGAAGCACCTTTACCCTCCTTCTTAACCTCTCTGGCAATGCAAATAAAGCTTAAAACCCCTTTACAAATCTAGCCATTCATGGTAAAATGGATTTTGTGCGAAATATCAGCAGGAAAGCATGAAGCTCGTCAACAGGTGTCTTATGATAAGTAACCTTGGCTGTTTAGGCGAAGGGCATCTGCACGAATCAGGGCTTTCTAAGTGACTATTTCCACCGAAATATTATTTATATCAGGAGGACATTCACATGTCACGTTATACAGGACCATCTTGGAAACAAGCTCGTCGCCTTGGCCTTTCACTTACAGGTACAGGTAAAGAATTGGCACGTCGTAACTACGTACCAGGACAACACGGACCAAACAACCGTTCTAAATTGTCAGAATACGGTTTGCAATTGGCTGAAAAACAAAAACTTCGTTTCACTTACGGTGTAGGTGAAAAACAATTCCGTAACTTGTTCGTACAAGCTACAAAAATCAAAGGCGGCATCCTAGGTTTCAACTTCATGCTTCTTTTGGAACGTCGTTTGGATAACGTTGTTTACCGTCTTGGTCTTGCGACTACTCGTCGTCAAGCTCGTCAATTCGTAAACCACGGTCACATCCTTGTTGACGGAAAACGCGTTGATATCCCATCATACCGCGTAACTCCAGGTCAAGTGATCTCAGTTCGTGAAAAATCATTGAAAGTTCCAGCTATCCTTGAAGCAGTAGAAGCTACTCTTGGACGTCCAGCATTCGTATCATTCGACGCTGAAAAATTGGAAGGTTCATTGACTCGCTTGCCAGAACGTGATGAAATCAACCCAGAAATCAACGAAGCACTTGTCGTTGAATTCTACAACAAAATGCTTTAATTTTAAGATATATCTTACAGAAAGCCTACAACAGTGGGCTTTTTGCTTTGTCTTAAAAGCTTGATTTCTGAGTTTGTATAGAGATTTGCTAGTAAGATTATTTGTGTATCTAAGTCTATCTATTCCAAGAATGACGCGATGTTGATGATATAAATTTTGTATGATATAATATTTTGCCCCCCTCACTTTAAGGAAGGGAGGTGTTACATATGTTAGAAACTTTGCTCACAGTGTTTCTAGCTCCGTTACTTATTAACGTGTTATCAGAGCTTTTCAAGTTATGGCTTAAGAAACGTAAGAAGTAATGGTTAACCCTTTTAGAGGGTAGCAAAAAACCCCATCGGTGGCACGGTGGGGCTTTTTTAGTTACATATGCTGTAACTTTACTCACATTGTAAGTTCATTCTAACACAACCCCTCCGATATTTCAAGCTTTTGTTTTGATATTACTCAGAGTGTGTTTGTGGTTTGAGTAAATTAGCACACGCGCTACCAAGTTCCATTCTACAGCAAAGAAATCAACTCTTTTCTAGGGGATTTCCGCCCTCATTTTGCTCTTTTGTGCTAAAATAGACTTATAAATTGAAAATAAGGAATGTTTATGAAATCGGGTAATGGTTTTTGGAAAGGCTGTCTCTATTTTTGGTGCTTCTTGTTCTTACTGAGCCTTTTGGTTCAATATGCTCTTCCACTTGCGGCTTGTGTCCTGCTAGGCTATGGTGGTTATCGCCTCTATAAACGTTGGCGCTATCCTCTTTTGCAGGATGCCTCTCTAGACGATCGGATTGAGCTTTTAAAAGCTCGAATTCGTCAGGCGGACAAAGATATTCAGCAATTAGAGGGGACTTTAGTAGAAAAAGGTTCAGATTCCTATAAGAGTCTGGCCAATCAAGTATTAATCGAACTGCGGGAAATCCATCAGGAGGCGGATCATCTCAAGTCCTATATCGATGCTGATGTCTACAACCGTATTGACAAAAAGGTTCGTACAGTAAGGGCAAACATCGATGTTCAGCTAGAACGTTTGGATAGAGAAAGTCAAGTAGATCTTGAAAATGCGGAACCAGAGGAATTAGCTCCAGAATTATCCCAGGCCTTGGCCAATATTGCTATTGACCATCAAGCCATTTTAGACAAGATTGCTACCTCTGCTGATGGTGATAAGGAAGAATTGACGGCCATTCATAGTTTGAAGATGGAGAAGTTCAAAACGATTCTAGAAGGCTATTTAAAGATTAAGGCCAATCCGAAGAACTATAATCGGGCAGAAGAACGCTTAGAGCAAGCTAAAGCAGCTATCGAACAATTTGACCTTGAGCTGGACCAGGTGTTGAGAGAACTCAATGAAACAGATATGCGTGATTTTGATATCAGTTTGCGTATCCTAGAAAAAAATCGTAAAGAATAGGTTAGAAACAAAGGAGTAACCATGACAGAATTTAATTTTGATATTGACCAGATTGCTAATAATACGGTAGCTAAGGTGGATAAAACAACCCAAATCATCGAGACCAATACTGGCTCAGACAAGACCTTGACCTTTCTTGAAAAGTTGAGCCCTGAGCAGCAAGAGGGAATCAAGGCGCACGTGCCCCAGTTAGTAGACCAGTTTGTCACCAATCAAAATGCTCTTTTGGATTTTGGACAATCTGCTGTAGAAGGCGTGAACAATACAGTCAATCGTATCTTGTCAGAACAAAAGAAACTGCAGATTCCCCAAGTAGATGACTTACTCAAGAATACCAACCGTGAGTTGCAAGGTTTTGTAGTCAAATACAAGAACGCTGAAATTGCTGAGTTAGAAGAAAAGCCAAACTTTTTGCAACGATTATTTAACAAGAGCAAGAATACCCTACAAGAATTTTACTTTGACTCAAAAACAGTGGAGCAAAAGCTAGATGGCATGGCTGCCGCAGTGGTCAAGCAAGAAGATGTGCTAGCTCGAAATATCGTCTCTGCTGAGATGTTGATCGAGGACAATACCAAATCCATTGAAAATCTAGTGGGAGTGATTTCCTTTATCGAAGCTAGCCAGACAGAAGCTGGCAATCGCGCTGCAGAACTGAAAGCTCAAGTTGACCAACTCGATACAAGTACGGTAGAATACCAGACTAAATCTCAAGAATTGGCCCGCATGGCTGAAGTGGTCAATACCCTCGAACAACAGCACACTGAGTATGTCAGCCGTCTCTATGTTGCCTGGGCAACAACACCTCAGATGCGCAATCTTGTGAAGGTGTCATCTGATATGCGCCAAAAATTGGGCATGCTTCGTCGTAATACGATTCCGACAATGAAGCTTTCTATTGCCCAACTGGGTATTTTGCAACAATCAATGAAATCAGGTGTCGTGGCGGATGCCATTGTCAATGCCAATAATGCTGCCCTTCAGATGCTAGCTGAAACCAGTAAGGAAGTGATTCCGCAGATGGAACGAATTGCCCAAAGCCCGACAGTCGCTGTCGAATCGGTTACCAAACTGGCTGAAAGTCTGGTCGCTCAAAACCAAGGTATCGTCGCAGCAATTGAATTGGGACGCCAGAAACGTGCCCAACTAGAAACAACCATCGTCAAGTCCGCAGAAATGATCAACGATTCTGTCAAGCTACGCGATGAGAAAATCGTCCAAGCCCTTCTAGACCAAGGAAAGGCCGCCCAGAAAGAAGTACAAGAATAACACACAAGGATGCTGGGAAAACTCAATTTCAGGAGAAAATGAAGTAAATCTTTCTACAATAAAACGCATAATATCAAGGTTGTTTAATTCTTGATACTATGCGTTTTTCTGATTTCAAAGACTTTTTCTCCAGAATCTTGTGATTCTATATTTACCTTTTCTATTCTTTTTGCTTTTATGATAAGGCAGGTTATTTTGAATTGAATTTTTTTTTAATTCATTAAGTACCGCTCCATTAGATTTTTTATTATCTTTTAATTCGAATTCTTTAGATTTATAAATCAAATAGTCTGAAAAATCTGGGAATAGGGCATTAGTTTCATAATTGTACTCTTTTAACTTTCGTAAAAGTTCTCTTTGAATTAATTCATAGTAGTCGCCAGAAATTTTTTCCTCTTGATTATTTTTATCAGAACCTGATTTGACAGACTCTCCTTCTAAAAATTTAATTACTCCGTCTAAATTTTTAGAAGATAGATCATCTTCTGGTTTAGTATGATTAGAACTTTGCTGATTTTTTAAAGACTTAATAGAGGCCTCTATATTAAATTTGATATTTAGAATAATTCTATCGATAGGTTTATAATTTTCTAATTCTATTTCATTTTTTTTAAAATTTATAAATTTAATAAGTTTATCAAAATTTATAAAAGCACCTTTTTGTGCCCGTATTCTCTTATTTGTAATTTTCTTATGAACTAAAGAAATTATTCCATTCTCACTATCATTGCTGGAGTCAATTCTATAGAACTCTAACTGAGGATTTTTTATTTTCCCAAAACCTAACATAAACAACATGGCTATGAATGGATTTTCGGAAATATCTAGTAAACTTGTTGGCAAACCATAATGTTGTAAGATAGCTAATTCATCAGCTCGGATATCTAACATTTCTTGATTTAAAGGGACATATTTAACTTCATCAGGAAATTCTCTAGAGATATTTAGATAAAGAGATTCAAAAGTGTTACAGTATTTATTTCCTTCACTATTTTGTAAATTTCTAAATATCCCTGGTACTGTTTCCCAATCTTCTCTTTGTCCCCTATAGTAATTATAACCTTGTCTTTGAAATGATGTAATCATTTCTTTTATTAAGTAAAATAAACTCCATGAATTTTTTTCATCTTTATATCCTAATCCCGTACCTGCACTTAATAAATATTTATTGATATCATCGATTTCATCTTGCAATTTAGAGTTTTTATTTGTTGATGAGAGTTCTAGATTTTGAATTTTGTAAATTGGTGTTAAATCTTCCTGAGGTTGGTTTATTCCAATTATATTTATTACTATTTTAAAGTCATTAAAGATTTTTGAATTCAGTTGATTTTTTATTTCTTCAGGGGATGAATAATAGGTCCCTAAATTTTCATAGAATTTATCCCTAAGTAACATAAAATTCTCCTTAAATGGACAATACACCCAAATTAATAAGTCTATATTTCATAGCCGGATTGGACACATTTAATTTTTCAGCAAGGTAAGTAATAATAATTTCATCATTTAAAGTATCTAATTCCTCCCAGGTCATAGAATAATCTATTGCCATTCTATCGATTGCTTTTATGATTAACTTTTGCGGCATTAGTAGTTCTGCTGCAAACTGGTTAGCAGCTCTTTCTTTAGCGTTCGCTACTGGTGTTTGTTCACGTTCAGAAATTCCTTCATGTTTTAACACAAAATGGCCTAATTCATGAGACTTAGTAAATCGTTGACGCGGTAGCGGTTCCAAAATATTAACATACATTTTTTTAGTGTCAGCATCATATTTTCCAGAATGCGAATCGAAGTATGTTTCTATAACCTCAATCCCTAATTCAGCAATAATCTTATCAATATCTATACTATATTCATCTGATTGAAGTTCAATGTCTGATATTACTTCTTTTTTATTGTCAAAATAGGACATAAAATCTGTTGAGTATAGTTCGCTATATTTATAGACTTTACACATTATAAATTCTCCTATTTATATTTTTTATTTTTATTAAAAAATTATGAATCATTCTAAGTTGTCATGATACAAAAATAGTTTATATTACTATTCTAAACTAAAAAGATCTTTTAGTCTATAGATAGATTGAAAATTTAAGAAAGAAACTACCTTTACTCTTTACTCTGAAAGTAAGAGAGAATGTCATAGAGAACCTTTTCACCACTAGTCTTTTATGATACAATGGAAGGAAGTAAAGGCGCTGTTTTTTCGATGTCGCAACGCCTTGGATGAATGAAAAGGAAGAGTCCCTATGGTTTTCAGATTTAAGCAAATAACTAACTTGCATATATATAAACTCGCGTTTTCATACCCATTTTCAAAACCTGCCAATCTCCTTGGTGGGCTTTTTGCCTAATAGAAGTGGAGGATGGACATGATGTATACTTTATCAAAAGAATTAGAACAAGAGCTCATCGTTTCAGCACCTGAGTTACAGCCTAGTTATGCTGCCATCGTAGAATATCTAGAAGCTATCAACCAGAAAGAAGCATCTGGAAGCAATTCTCAGGAACTCCAGAACCAGCTTGCTATTCAGCTGGGACGTTTAGAAGATTTGGTGCAGGGCTATATCCAAATAAAGAAGAACCCACATCACTACCTAGATGCAGATAAAGAATTGACGGAGGGCTATCAAGCCATAAAAGGGACAGAGCAAGATCTTCTCAAAAAGTTGCAATATCTCAACCAAGCAGTCTTGCAGGATTTCCATATCAGCCAGAGACTCTCTCCAAAAGACGAGACTGCTATCCCTGTGGCAGGAAAAGCTAAAACCAAACAGGAATTGGCTATCGAGCGGGATTTAATCAACCAGCTGATAAAGGGAGAAAGTCAATGGGTATATCGACCTGAGTTAAACACAGAAGACCTCCTATGGGGAAACTTTTTTGCCAAGCTGGAAGCTAATAATGTCCGCATTTTGCAAGACCATCCCCTTACAAATTCAGAAAAAAATCAAATCAAAAACCAGCTCAATTTCGTCAACTTCTATGAAGCAGCTAAGTGGATAGTAGGGGAAAACGGTATTGCCAAGGTGCAGGTTCAACGTGAAGATGCCAGTCTAGGCACTATTCGCTTGGAAGTTTTGTGGCGAAACAATGTCGCTGGCGGCAAATCCAGCTATGAGGTTGTCAACCAAGTCATCACAGGCGGAGAAGGGATTCGCCAGCGCCGTGGGGATGTGACTTTGTTAATCAATGGTCTGCCCATGATTCAAATCGAACTGAAAAGCCGTTCGCATCCTTATATGGATGCCTTCCGTCAGATTAAGAAATACGACCAAGAAGGACAGTTCAGAGGCATTTTTTCAAGTCTTCAGATGTTTGTCGTCTCTAATGTCACAGACACTCGCTACATCGCAGCTGCCAAAGCCAACAAGCTAAATGAACGCTTCTTGACCAAGTGGGTGGATAGTGAAAATAGACCTCAACCTCAACTATTTGACTTTGCAGAGTCTGTCTTGTCCATACCGAGAGCCCACGAGATGGTCATGCAGTATTCTGTCATCGATGATGACAAGAAGGCCTTGATTTTATTGCGCCCCTATCAGGTTCATGCCATTGAGGCTATCCGTGAAGCCAGTCGCAAGCGCCAGTCAGGCTATATTTGGCATACGACTGGTTCAGGGAAAACCCTGACCTCTTATAAGGTTTCGCGCAATCTGCTCCAGATTCCATCCATCGAAAAGACCATCTTTGTGATTGATAGGACAGACCTTGACCAGCAGACGACTAGTTCATTTCAGTCTTACGCAGAGAACGATATGATTGATATCGACGAGACCGATGATACACAGGAATTGGTTAAAAATCTGGCTTCTGATGACCGCCGTGTCGTTGTCACGACCATCCAGAAAATCAATGCCATGATTCGTCAGTTTGATGAAGGGCGTCACCAAAAGGTCTACAATCGTATCAAACAACTTAAACTAGCCTTTGTCGTCGATGAATGCCATCGCGCAGTGACTCCTGAACGCCAGCGCCACCTAGAGCACTTCTTTACAAATTCTCTCTGGTATGGGTTTACAGGGACTCCTATCTTTACAGAAAATAAGCGTGAACAAAAAGGAGACCTTGCTCAGACGACCGAAGAGCAGTACGGTGACTGCCTCCACCAATATACCGTCAAAGAAGCTATCCATGACAAGGCGGTTCTTGGATTTAATGTAGAGTATCAGACGACCATGCCTGGTTGGGCAGAAGATGAGATTGACGAGGAGCGTTATGATGACGAAGGCCACATGCTTGCCGTTTTAGATGCCATTCTCAATCGCTCAAGACGCAAACTCGGTTTCCAAAATGGGGTAGGAAAAACCTATGAAGCCATTTTGACCGTTAAAAGTATTGCCCGTGCGCAGGCCTATTATAACCTGATTAAGCAAGTCAAAAATGGAGAGAAGTCTTTAAGCATTTCAGAAAATGTTAAAAAGGTTTTGCCAGACTTTCCTAAGGTTGCTATTACTTACTCTGTGACAGAAAATGAAGCAGACTCCTATGTCAACCAAGCCTACATGGAGGAGAGCCTAGAAAACTACAATGACATGTTTGGTACCCACTTTAGCCTAGCAACCATTGCTTCCTACAATAGTGACCTCAACGACCGTCTGGCCCGTAAGAAAGAACGCTTTGCCTTCCGTGAAGAACAGCTGGATCTGGTTATTGTAGTGGATCGCTTGTTGACGGGCTTTGATGCCCCTTGCCTATCGACCCTGTTCATGGATCGTCAGCCCATGAAACCCCAGCATATCATTCAGGCCTTTTCACGAACCAATCGCCTCTTTGATGAAGGCAAGAAATTCGGCCAAATCGTCACTTTCCAAACGCCTGACCGCTTTAAAGAAAAAGTAGATGAAGCTCTGAGGCTCTACTCAAATGGTGGCGAAACCAGTGTCTTAGCCCCAGAATGGCAGGAGGAGAAGGCCAAGTTTCTGGAGAAGGTTCATCAACTATTAGCCATCGCTCCAAGTCCAGAGCAGGTGCCTGATTTGGATACAGCGACAGATGCAGAATTAAAACGCTTTGCCAAGGCCTTCCAAGAATTTGACAAGCTACTATCCTCTATACAAGTCTATTCTGACTATGATGAGAAAGTCATTTTCAGAGAGATTGGTCTCAGCCTAGAAGACATCGAGAACTTTGCCGGCCAATATCAAAATGTCATCGAAGAACTCCGCAGACGCAGAAAAGAAGACCAAGAAGATGAAGGTGTGTTACTGGATATCGAGTATGAGCTCGAATCCATCCGCACCGATGAGATAAACTATCACTATATCCTCTCACTTATCCAAGCCTTGATCGAAAATCGGGAAAACCTCATTGGTAAAAAGGAAAAGAGTCTGGTAGATAACTATATCGAAGATTTGAACAAATCCAATCCCAAGTTATCCAACCTCATCTCCCAACTCTGGCAGAATGTCCAAGCTGATGCTAAGAGCTATCAGGGGCAGTCTGTAACCCATAAGTTGGAAGAGATGATTGAGCTCACAACCCAGAAAAAGATTCGTGAAACGGCAGATTATTGGCGGATAGGAGAGGATGAACTCCAGTTCGTAGTGGATAACTATCGCATCGGACGAGACAAGCAAAATGGTGAAAAAGCCATCACTGAGTCTCAGGACTATCTGGCCTATAAGGAAGCCCACGGAGACGAGGCGCTACCAAAACTCAAATACAAAAAAGCCCTCAAAGAGGACTATATGCGCATGATTTCAGAGGATATCTTACCGCTAAGGGGGAGATAAACTACCGATTTGACTTTTCTTATTTGCTAGGTGTTTAACTTTATCTTGTCAAATCAGACCTTCTATTGTTTCAAAATAGTCAAAATAGAAGAATAGAAATCAAAAAAGAAAACCTATAGTGTAGAAATAAGAAAATGGAGTAATAGAAAGGGAGTAATATGACAAAACAACCAAGTTATCGCTTTGTAGGTTATACTGAACCTTGGGCTGAAAAGAAGTTGGGAAATCTTGGGTCAGTTGAAATGTGTAGGAGGATTTTCAAAGAGGAAACTTCTGCGGAGTTTGAAATTCCTTTTTTCAAAATTGGTACTTTTGGAGGGGAAGCTGATACTTATATAACTAGAGAAAAATTTGAAGAATATAAAACAAAATTTGCTTATCCCCAAAGAGGAGATTTACTGTTATCTGCTTCAGGAAGTATTGGTCGCGTTGTTGAGTACGATGGAGATGAAGCTTACTACCAAGATTCAAATATTGTTTGGTTGAATCACCATGGTAAAATTAACAACAAGTTTCTTAAAGCTTTTTATGAGATTGTATCTTGGTCAGGAATTGAAGGAACTACAATAAAAAGATTATACAATAAGAATATTTTAGAGACAGATATATCCCTCCCCTCTCTCCCCGAGCAAACTGCCATTGGTTCTCTCTTCCAAGATATTGACCAGCTTATTAGCCTTCAACAGCGTAAGTTAGAGGTGCTCAAGGAGCAGAAGAAAACCTACCTCAAGCTCCTCTTCCCAGCCAAAGGACAAACCAAACCAACTCTTCGCTTCGCAGGATTTGAAGATGAGTGGAAGGAAGTGAAGTTGGGGGAGATATTAGTTGAAAGAAATGAGCAGATTTCTGAAAGTGAAGAGTATCAGTTAATGTCATTTGTACAAGGAAAAGGAGTAGTACCAAAATCTGATAGATATGACAGAAGTTTTCTTGTTAAAGATGATAAGAAGAATTATAAAAAGACAGAATATGGCGATTTCATTTATAGTTCTAATAATTTAGATACAGGGTCAATCGGCTTCAATAAAACCGGTAAAGCATTAATTTCTCCTGTTTATAGTATATTTTATTCAAAAACAAAAAAGGAAAGTCAATTTATTGCTATACTGTCTCAAAGAAAAGAATTTATCAATGAGATGATTAAATATAGACAAGGTGTAGTATATGGTCAGTTTAGAATTCATGAGAGTGATTTTCTTAATATAAAGATACTAGCTCCAGAAAGCAATGAACAGGAATCTCTGATAACTTTCTTCCAAGACCTAGACAAGGCCATTGCCAAGCAAGAGGAAAAAGTCAACCAGCTCAAAGAAAGCAAACAAACCCTACTCAGAAAAATGTTTATCTAAGATACTAAGACCGTCAAAAACCCAGTAAAAATAGGAAACTGGCGCAGTCTTCGATGAAGGCTAGACAGTTTATCTTTTTTACCCAGCTTTTAGGTCGTGTTCAATTCATAAGATACCAAGACCGCAAAAAGCTACACTAAAAAATGAAAGTAGAAATTGATAGGAGACCCTATGTCACAAACAGATTTATCAAGAGAACTCTACCAATCCCTCTGGAATGCGGCAGATATCCTGCGTGGCCAGATGGAAGCCAATGAATACAAGTCCTACCTCTTGGGCTTGATTTTCTACAAGTACCTATCCGACAACATCCTCCAAGCCGTCTGTGATAACTTGGACGAGACCTTTGAGTCCTTCCAGCAAGCCCAGCTTCTCTATGAGGAAAACTTTGCGGATGCGGATGTCCGTGAAGACCTCATCGAGGTCTTAAATGACGAGCTAGGCTATGTGATTGAGCCTTCTCTGACCTTTACCAAGCTGGTTCAGTCTATCCACGAAGGAACCTTCCAGCTAGAATCCCTAGCCCAAAGTTTCCGTGATATCGAGCAGGCCAATGAAAAATTTGAAAATCTTTTCGAAGATATTGACCTCTATGCGAAAAAGCTAGGCAACACCCCACAAAAGCAAAACAAGACCATCTCTGAGGTCATGAAACAGCTCAACGACCTCAATGTCTCTAGTCATGCTGGTGATATCTTGGGTGATGCTTATGAGTACCTGATTGGTCAATTTGCCAGCGATTCTGGGAAAAAGGCTGGTGAGTTCTATACACCTCAAGCAGTTTCTCACCTTATGACTCAGATTGTCTTTGCAGGGCGGGAGCATCAAAAGGGCATGTCGGTTTACGACCCGACCATGGGTTCTGGTTCCCTCTTGCTCAATGCCAAGCGCTATAGTAAGGAATCTTCGACGATTTCTTACTACGGTCAAGAGTTGATTACTTCGACATTCAACCTTGCTCGCATGAATATGATGCTTCATGGGGTTGCGATTGAGAACTATCACCTCAGCAACCACGACACTCTAGACGAAGATTGGCCAACTACCGAGCCGACAGACTTTGATGGGGTTTTGATGAACCCACCTTATTCACTGAAGTGGTCAGCAGATAGTGGCTTCCTGCAAGATCCTCGCTTTTCAAGCTATGGAGTTCTTGCACCTAAGTCCAAAGCAGATTTTGCCTTCCTTCTTCACGGTTTTTACCACCTCAAGCATAATGGAGTCATGGCCATTGTTCTTCCTCACGGAGTCCTTTTCCGAGGAGCAGCCGAACAAAAGATTCGCCAGCACCTGCTAGAAGAAGGCGCTATTGATACAGTTATCGGCTTGCCAGCAAATATCTTCTACAACACCTCTATCCCGACAACCATTATTATCCTTAAAAAGAATCGCACTAACAAGGATGTCTTTTTTATCGATGCCTCAAAAGAGTTTGAAAAAGGGAAAAATCAAAACAATATGACCGAAGACCATATTGCCAAGATTTTGGAGACCTATCAAAAACGTGAGAATGTCGAGAAATTTGCCCATCTAGCCAGCTTTGAAGAGATTGTCGAAAACGACTACAACCTCAACATTCCACGCTATGTCGATACCTTTGAGGAAGAACCCGTTGTTCCCCTAGCAGACCTCGCAGACCAGCTCGCAGAGATTGATAAAGAGATTGGAGAAGTCGAAGCCAGACTCGCCCACATGCGCAGTCAACTAGTAGGCACAACACCAGAAGCCCAAGCAGAATTAACCGCCTATCTCGAAAAATTGAAAGAGATTTAGAGAGTAGGGGAAGAATGAAAACATCTCGTATAAATTGTACGAGGTGTTTTTGGATTTTGCTGTATTACACATCATGTATAATACAGGTGAAAAATGATGATATCGGTTAAGTAAAGTGCAGCAAAGTGCTAAAATTACCTGATTCAAATCAGTTTTACAAAAAAGATTGTAGGATAAGTAGAGTTTGAATTGAAATATAAGATAATTAACCAAAAGAAAAAACGCTTGAAATGACCTACACCCCAAAAGTTAGACAGAAAAAATCTAACTTTTGGGGTGCAGGTCACTATAAGAATAGTTGCTACAGGATTTTATGAAGAAGTTTAATTTATAGTTGAATTACTTTTAATAGCTTAGAATGAATTATTTTCCCATTAAAATACGATAATTTTTTTTCGATTTCAGAGATAAAAGCTATTCTAGCAGGAACAGATTTTTCCTTAGAATTATTTACATCGAAATCTTGCTCGCAAGGAATAAAGTTTAATTCATCCGATAAATGATTGAAAACAATTTTTGGAATTTTTAAACTACATAGATAATACCTAGTTTCATCATTTCGAAAAATTCTTAGGTAGAAGTTGTTCCACTTATCTTGCACTAGAAACAATCTGCATTCTCCATAATACATTACAAGATGGTCAGATTCTTCCATTTTTCTTAACTGTAATGATCTTCGAGGCAAGTATTTTCTAATACCATTTTCATTTGTCAATTCGTAATTTTCATCATCACCTTCATCAACCTCAACATCATCATTAGGATTTTGATTTTGAGGTAGATTTACCACAATTATTCTATCATCTAAAATACGTTCTAACATTTGTTCAGCTCTGTCAGGAGCGATTTGATCATAGAATACTCTTAATTCTCTTCTAGCAGCAGGTTTAAGTAAGTACTCACAATTTTCTGTATGAACAGAGTTGGGGTAAGCAGCAAGGTAAATTCCATTACTATTCTCTTTTATAGATAATCGTACTTGTTTACACCCAGGACATAGTAGTTGACCTCTGTATCTGTCTCTTGTTGCTTGTTTGTTTCTATAGAATTCCTCTTCTAGTACGTGAAGTTCAAGTATTTCATTGTTGCTTATACAGTACTGATATTTATTTGTTTCAGGCATAATTATTCCTTTTTAATTATATAAATGAAAGGTAAAGATGTTTGTATTTTATTATACCATAATAGTACAAAATACTCTAATACATAAGGTATCCATAGTTGTTACTAAAGGGTAGGTGGTAGCATAAGCTAGTGAACAAAGAAATTATTTGTTGTAAGTGTATTAAGTGTAAAAATTTTAAGATGTTAATGTTATAATAAACTGGAGGAATTTTTATGGAAGAAAATTTAAACCCTAATATTGACCCACGTATAAAATTCAAATTGTTACCACCAGCTACTATTATTAAAAATTTTGTTGATGGAGAGCCCGATTGTAATTATGAGAACTATTTACTAGAGCTACTTAATAAGTCATCTCATTTTAAAGATACAGGGCAATCTCCTTTCTCTAAACCGTTAAATGAAAATAATGGTCAATGTGATGCAATATCGAAAAATTATGAAATAGACTTTAAATTATTATCATCTAGCACTAGATTACAAGCTAGTCATTTGTTTTCTCCGGGCATTAGCAATTATGGCGATGGTATAATTGGTATTCATGAAAGTAAAAAGAAATTCGGTGAAGTAAAAGCTACTCAGATTCATGTTGCATTCCGAACAAGAGATATATCAGAGCTCACTCGATTAGGGGAAAACTTTTTAAATATTAGAAAGTATGATATTGAAAGAGATATCATAAAAGTGTTGAAAATGCTTGAAAAACAGAAAAACCTTTTATTATTTTTTCCATATTCGTTTGAGCTGATTGATATACTCGAGATAGATAATTCGGATGATATTATTGTAAGCGCGTTAAATTATGATTTCCACTCACTATTTGAATACAGAAGTTTAAAAGCGAAGGGATTTGATACCTATTTTGTAACTATATTTCAAGATAGATTTTATATTTTTTCTATTCTTGACGACAGCCTCTGTTTAATTGAGAAAGTAGATTGTATGTTACTGCCTACATTTATTAAATTAAAGAATTATCATCTATAAGGAGGACGAGTTATTGATCAATCCAGATTTTTACAAAAGACTAGCAATGATATTCTGTGGAGATGAGACAGAGCTGTTTACTTATAAATCAGGGCCTCAGCTAGTTTCTTTTTTCAATACCCATTTCCATACTCAAGATAGTTATGGTCAGGGTTTTCCTACAAGATGGATATATGTGAATGACAAGCTGTTGGACTTTTCATCTAGAGGCATTATCAATTCATTTTTCAACCTTATACTCAGCAAACAATATCTTTTAACAGAGCGTCAGATAAGCGAAGTGGATGCTTTAGAGCAGCAGCAGAAAATAATAAATGAATTAGATAAAATTTGTTCTGTTTATTCTTTAAAAATCTCAAAAAAGGGGAATGAGTTTTATTTAGTGGAAATTGATGCAGATTTAGTTGAGATTGGGAAAGGGGGCTTCGCTGATATTTATTTCCAAAAATCTACAGGATTGGTGTTAAAAAAGTTAAATGAGGAATCTGTTAGACGTGAGGCTTTGAGAAGTAGATTTAAGAGAGAGTATGAAATAACCAAATCTTGTTCTGATATTGAAAATGTTATCAGAGTGTATGATTTTGATAGTGGAAGTTACTCCTACACAATGGAAAAAGCTGATTATACATTGGCTGATTATATTGAAGCAAGTGAGCTGACAGAGGATTCTAAACTCAATATATTGCGTCAAATACTTCACACTATGTCTCTTGTCCACCAAAGAGATGTTCTGCATAGAGACTTAAGCCCAACTAACATCTTTTTTGTGAATGGTGTAATCAAAATTGCTGATTTTGGTTTAGGGAAAAATCTAAATACTCTAACATCTCATCAAACAATGGATACAGCTTCATTTGGTCAACTATTTTATTGTGCACTAGAACAATTGGCTCTCTTAAAAGATGCAGATAAACGAAGCGATGTGTATTCACTGGGACGTATTATTAATTTTGTTATGACTAAGAATCCTAATATTTTTTCTCATTCACTCCGTTCTGTTAGTGAAAAAGCTACTAATTTAGAACCTGATTATAGGTATCAAGATGCTACTGAAATGTTGAGTGCATTAAATGCATGGTTGAGCATTAGAAGCGATAAAACTTTTAAGAAAACAATATGGGAAAAAATTGGCCACGGTGTTTTTGATGACGATATAGAAAACTATATCTATGAAATGCCAGCAAGAGAGTTATGTCAATCATGCATCAAAAAAAGTGATATTTTTATTGAAAGCTTAATGGTCTTTATGAAGTTAGATGATACGCACGCAATTTATATCATTCAGACGATTCATTCTAACTACGAGCAATATTTGAAGCGATTTGAAGATGCAGATTCTTTTGCCTCTCTTTCTTATAGAGTTTTAAAGGGACAATTTTCCTTCAATGTTAATGAAGTGGCTGCCCAAATTTTACACTATGTAGCTTATGAAGTTGGGCGCTTTTCTGCTCAGCGTATGATAGATAACCTGATTGAAAATGGGATTGAACCAATGATTGAATCCATATTAGAAAGATAGATTGGGAGGAAATGTAATGACAAATAATGAATATTTTAATGAAATAGAGACATATTTCATTAAATTAAGAGAATATCGTGAAGAATCAAAGAGAATAGCTGCAGGTATTGTTGGTGAAAACTTTACTGAAGATGATTTGTTTTTTATTTCTGCACTTAACAGACGAGTTCAATTTATTGATGGAATAATAGACTTATTAAGAACGAGAAATCTGACTTGTGCAGGAATTTTAGTACGAACACAACTTGATAATCTTATGAGAGTTTTCGCAGCTTTTATATCAGAAGACAGAAGATTATTTATTAAAGAGACTTTAAGTGGTACAGCTATTAGAAATTTGAAAGATAATCAAAACAGAAAGATGACTGATGTCAATCTTAAGAAAAGGATATCAGAGTATTATCCTGAGATTGAGGAAATTTACAATAAATCATCTGGTTATGTTCATTTGTCTGAAGTCGCATTTCATCAGGCTTTTTGGACAGAACAATCTGATGGAGATTTTGGAATTAGATTTTCAGTTGGTTTGTCTCCTAGGGAAGAACTAAATCCTATTCTAATTGAGTGTGCTGAAGTATTCTGTTACTTTACTGAGATTGAATATGATTTTTACCAAAAAATCATTGATTCAAAAAAAGTTTTTGATAATAAACAAAAAGATATTTTAGAATTAAAGTGAGCTATATTAAACTATCAATAATGACGAAGATAAAAATAAATAATAGGGGAAAAATGAATTATGACAACAAATAGTATTAGCTCATATACCACATTGATATCGATTGCTCATAACCAATTTGGTGATGAGTTGAACATTGATAATTGGAACTGTGAGTTTAAAAATTGGAAAATGCAGTCAATTTCAAATGGTAAATATTATACTTTTTTGAAGAAAGTAGAAATAGATTGTAGAGTAACCAAAGAACCTATATATCGGGAAAACCCAATAATGTGGAAGATTATACTTAGAAAAAATCCTAAAACTAACTATTTCGTTGCTGCTCTAAGTAATGTTAACCATGTTAAGGACAGAAGTCATAATCCTGATGACCTATCCATTCCAGGTGAGAATACAAAAGATCGAGGGCATTTTATTGCTGACTCATTTGATAAGTATTTACTTACAAATGATGAACGTAATGCTAATAACTCACAATCCAATCAATTTTTTGGTATAAATAATAAAAGCAATACCTCACTTCAAGATTTTAGAGCAAATCGAAACTCCAAGGAATATGCTGGACAGTTGAGATTCGAGCAACAAGTGAAAAATTATCTTGAGAAAAGTACTAATGCAAATGAAGAAGTTTATTACGAAATTGAAGAAATTAAGATAGAAGAAAAGATATTAGGTCGTAGAATATTCATTCATTGGAATCAAAGTGATGAAGCTGATATTCATGTATTTATTCCAGAAGACCGTGATTAACTATTATTAAATATATCAATAAAAAGAGAAAATAAGTAATTCTGTTTTTGGATTTATAAGAATGTTAGTGAAATTATTATACTTGAAAGGTGTTAAAAAATGGAATATACAAAGGAAATAAATAGTTTAAAAGATTATATAGATTTTATTATAGGATATAGATTAGATTCTAATACAGAATGCTGGTATAGAGGGCATCGAGATGACTCTTGGTCTTTAAGACCTAATATTTTTAGAAATCAAATTTTAGATATGCCTGCTGATAATAAGGTTCACTCAATTAGGTATAAAAATTTTATAAATTTTCAAGATGAGATTATAGAATTCAGGAATCAACTTAAACATAAAAAAAAATATAACTCTGATTTTAATTTATTCCATTATACATTTATTGGCCAACATTATGGTTTAAAAACACCTGCACTAGACTGGTCTACGGATCCTCTTGTAGCTTTATATTTTGCTTTAGATAAATATGAATATATTGAAGATGGCCCTTTTCCAGTTGTCTATATTCTAAATCCTTCTATTTTAAATAAATATGCAGGGTTAGTGATTTCGAATGAGGATGAATACTCTGATATCATCGAACCTTTAATTGTTGATGAATTAGATGATGAGGATTTTATGAAATTGTTTAAGGATTTAAACAACACACCCTTCAGTCCTACACCGCTAGCGGTTAAAAGTAATCTGGATTTGAATTGTCATAGAATTTCTAGACAATCTGGTGTCTTTACGCTTCATGAAGCTAGACACTTAAAATCCCCCGAATGGTTCGCTAGGAGTACAGATTTTGGTATGGTACTTAAAATAAATCCCCAAAAAGCTGTAGAAATAAGAAAACATCTAAATTTATTAAACATTAATGAAGAGACAATTTATGGAATTGGAGTTGATAGTAAAGAGTTATCACAAATAGCAGAAAAAATCGTCAATAAAACTGACATAATATAGGTCGGTATTAACATTTAAACAAAAATTCTAACAATTTTTTAAAAAGAAAATATCTAAATAATAGATTGAATAGATTTCAAAAATATAAAAACGCTCTAGACAATATGACTAGAGCGTTTTCTATATATCCGAACATCTAATTTATTTCACAAAAAATGTAGTCAAAAATGTAGTCATTCGGTTGATTTTTATTGCAATACATTGAAATTTGAAAATTCAAGAATCGCGTTAAATCAAGGCTTTTTCGTTTCTACTGAAACGTAATGACCCACTATTTAACTTCTGTAAACACAACGTGTTTGCGAAGTTTTGGTGAGTATTTCTTCAATTGAAGACGGTCTGGAGTGTTACGTTTGTTTTTAGAAGTAAGGTACAAGCGTTCACCAGATTCTTTGTGTTCAAGTGTAATATTTACGCGCATGGTATCTCCCTTCTATTATTCAGCTGATGCAGCTTTAGCGATTTTACGTCCTTTGTAGTATCCTTTAAGTGATACACGGTGAGAACGTGAGTAATCTCCAGTAGTTTCGTCAAAGTTTACAGATGGAGCTGTTACTTTGTAGTGTGTACGACGTTTGTTTTTCTTCGCTTTTGAAGTGCGACGTGCAGGTACTGCCATTTTGATTTCTCCTTTAGGTATTTATATTCGATTCAATCTACTGATTTTCATCAACCATACTAGGATAACACATTTTTTTTGTAAAGTAAAGTTACTTGACAAAAAAAGATGAAAAAATTAGAAGGTCGTTAAGCTAATTAATCGAAATTTTCTGAAAATTCAAGAATTTTCTTCTGTTCATTGCTTTTAAAATGTGCTATAATAGTAAAAACTGAAATGGGAGGGAACAAATGACTGAATTAGATAAACGTCACCGCAGTAGCATTTATGACAGCATGGTAAAATCGCCAAACCGTGCCATGCTTCGTGCGACTGGTATGACAGATAAGGACTTTGAAACACCGATTGTGGGAGTTATTTCGACTTGGGCGGAAAATACACCATGTAACATCCACTTGCATGATTTTGGGAAATTGGCTAAAGAAGGTGTCAAATCGGCAGGTGCTTGGCCTGTGCAGTTTGGGACTATCACTGTAGCGGACGGGATTGCCATGGGAACGCCTGGTATGCGTTTCTCTCTAACATCTCGTGATATCATCGCGGACTCCATTGAGGCGGCTATGGGTGGTCACAATGTGGATGCCTTCGTCGCTATCGGTGGCTGTGACAAGAACATGCCTGGATCTATGATTGCTATTGCTAATATGGATATCCCAGCTATTTTCGCTTATGGTGGAACTATTGCACCGGGAAATCTTGATGGCAAAGACATCGACTTGGTTTCTGTCTTTGAGGGGATCGGAAAATGGAACCACGGTGACATGACAGCTGAGGATGTGAAGCGTCTTGAATGTAATGCCTGCCCTGGCCCTGGTGGATGTGGTGGTATGTATACTGCTAATACCATGGCAACTGCTATCGAGGTTCTCGGTATGAGTTTGCCAGGCTCTTCATCTCACCCAGCTGAATCAGCTGATAAGAAAGAAGATATCGAAGCAGCAGGACGTGCTGTTGTTAAGATGTTGGAGCTAGGTCTCAAGCCATCAGATATCTTGACTCGTGAAGCCTTTGAAGATGCCATTACTGTAACTATGGCTCTCGGTGGTTCTACAAACGCCACTCTTCACTTGCTTGCCATTGCCCATGCTGCCAATGTTGACTTGTCTCTTGAGGACTTCAATACGATTCAAGAACGTGTGCCTCACTTGGCCGACTTGAAACCTTCTGGTCAGTATGTCTTCCAAGACCTCTATGAAGTTGGTGGTGTCCCTGCGGTTATGAAGTACTTGTTGGCAAATGGTTTCCTTCACGGGGACCGTATCACATGTACTGGTAAGACTGTCGCTGAGAACTTGGCTGACTTTGCAGACCTCACACCAGGTCAAAAAGTTATCATGCCACTTGAAAATCCAAAACGTGCAGACGGTCCGCTTATCATCTTGAACGGGAATCTTGCCCCTGACGGTGCGGTTGCCAAGGTATCAGGTGTTAAAGTGCGTCGTCACGTTGGACCAGCTAAGGTCTTTGACTCAGAAGAAGATGCGATTCAGGCTGTTTTGACAGATGAAATCGTTGATGGCGATGTAGTCGTTGTTCGTTTTGTTGGACCTAAGGGTGGTCCTGGTATGCCTGAGATGCTGTCACTTTCATCAATGATCGTTGGTAAAGGTCAAGGAGACAAGGTGGCCCTCTTGACAGACGGCCGTTTCTCTGGTGGTACTTATGGTCTGGTTGTTGGACATATCGCTCCTGAAGCGCAGGATGGTGGACCAATTGCCTACCTTCGTACAGGCGATATCGTTACGGTTGACCAAGATACCAAAGAAATTTCCATGGCCGTATCTGAAGAAGAACTTGAAAAACGCAAGGCAGAAACAACCTTGCCACCGCTTTACAGCCGTGGTGTCCTCGGTAAATATGCCCATATCGTATCATCTGCTTCACGCGGAGCCGTGACAGACTTCTGGAATATGGACAAGTCAGGTAAAAAATAAACTCATACTCTTCGATCTTCAAACCACGTCAACGTCGCCTTGCCGTACTCAAGTACAGCCTGCGGCTAGTTTCCTAGTTTGCTCTTTGATTTTCATTGAGTATCAAAAAGCAAGCCAACTTTGGCTTGCTTTTTTCATCTTCAAAAGTGATTTACCTGCTTAACGAGGTGGCAGTCCAAGGGCAATACGGCCGTAGCGACTGATTCGTGTGATTTTCCAAGCAGGCGACCAGGTAACTTCAACCTTGACATCTTCGATACCCTCGATTTGTTTGAGACCTGCCACGATTTCGATAGGCAGGCTTTCGGCACAATCGCAGGCTGTGTCAGTGAAGGTCATGACAATTTTGCAGAGACCCGTTTCGTCCAGATTGATTTCATAAATCAGTCCTAGATTGTAAACATCCAATTCCACATCTGTATCAAAAACCTTCTCTAGTTTTTCGATAATTTGGTCTTGCAAGGCCAAAGCACGGTCATTGATTTTGATATCCTCTCTCATTACAGTCCCTCCACATGATAAATATCCTCTATTTTCTCATAATTCTGACAATTTGGCAAGTTTTTGATGGATTTTCTGAAAAAATATGATAATATAAAGAAAAGACTAAATTAAGGGGAAGCCTATGGAGCAGATTGGAAAAGTCTTTAGACAATTACGAGAGTCAAGAAATATCTCGCTGAGACAAGCAACTGGGGGACAATTTTCGCCGTCTATGTTGTCCCGCTTTGAAACAGGTCAGAGTGAGCTTTCGGTGGAAAAGTTTCTATTTGCCTTGGAAAATATATCTGCAAGTGTAGAGGAAATCCTCTTTCTGGCGAGAGGATTTCAGTATGATACAGATTCTGAGTTGAGAAAAGAAATCATAGATGTCCTGGATCCAAAGAATATAGCACCTCTTGAGGACTTGTATCGTAGGGAGTATCAAAAGCATGCCCATTTTCAAAACAAACAGAAACATATTCTAAATGCCATTCTTATAAAGTCTTATATGAAGAGCATGGACGAAAGGGTAGAGTTAACAGCAGAGGAAGGAAAAGTCCTTCATGATTATTTGTTTTCTACCGAGATCTGGGGAATCTATGAACTCAATTTATTTTCAGTCAGTTCACCATTTCTATCTGTTTCTCTTTTCACTAGGTATGTTAGAGAGATGGTACGTAAATCTGATTTTCTAATGGAAATGTCTAGTAATCGAAACCTTTTTCACACTATACTATTGAATGGTTTTTTAGCCAGCATTGAGTATGAAGAATTCACCAATGCCCATTATTTTAAACGTGTTATCGAAGAGCATTTCTACAATGAAAATGAAACCTATTTCCGAACTGTCTATTTGTGGGCAGAAGGTCTCCTTGATAGCAAGCAAGGCAGAGTCAAGGAAGGCCAGAAAAAGATGGAAGATGCTGTCTATATTTTTGAGATGCTTGGCTGTGATAAATCGGCCGAATACTATAGAAAAACTCCCGATTGTTGAATATCTGCAAACTAAGAAAATCATTAGAAATTTTAAGCGATAGAACTCTTGACCTCTCTTAGGTCATTAGAGAAGTTCTATCGTTTTTTTTGCTCATTTTATTTGTTGCATATATTCAAAAGTTTTTCCTCTAAAATTTCTAAGTGCTATACTATAGTCATACTTCATATAAAACTTCGAACAAGAAGGGAGATTACCTATGAAATTATTGTTTAGAAATCAAGCTTATCGTCTCTTGACTTTGTCACGCTTCTTCAATGCTTTTGGTGCTTCGATTTTTAATCTGGTATTTATCGTCTATGCATCGACCTTGCCACAAGCCTCCTTTGCTGTTGCTATGGCGAATATTGTCATGCTTCTTCCGACTCTCTTTACAGTTTTTGTAGGGATTCGGGCAGATTACACGAGGGACAAGGTCAAATGGATGGTCTATAGTGGCTTGTTTCAGGCGGTTTTATTTTTTCTAGCAGCCCTAGTTGTCCAGCAAGCGAGTCTCTTTGCCTTTTCTAGTCTGTGTTTAATCAATGTCATTAGTGATGTCATCAGTGATTTTGCAGGTGGCTTGCGCATGCCTCTTATTAAGGAAAAAGTAGCTGAAGATGATCTGATGGAAGCTTATTCTTTTTCACAGTTTATCACTTATATTTCAGCTATTGGTGGTCAAGCTTTTGGAGTCTGGCTCTTAGGTCTATCGGTTAATAATTTTTCTCTCGTTGCGGGAATCAATGCCTGTTTTTTCCTAGTATCAGCCGTTATCCTCTTTTTAGGAAAAAGCAAATTGAGCCTGTCAATGTCATCTGCTGATGGTGAAATTCTAAAAAATGAGAAGCTTTCTATCAAAGAGCAGTTCCTAACGATTTATCGAAATTTACGTCTCGTTTTTCTTAAAGGTGGACAGAAAAACTTTGGTTTTATGCTCTTTGCTGTCTTGCTTATCAATGCCTTGGGTGGCGCTTTGGGTGGAATTTATAACATCTTCTTTTTGAGCCATTCTCTTTTGAACTTTTCTTACACAGAGGCATTATTTATCAGTCAATTCGGTGCTTTGTTAGCAGTCATCATCAGTAGTCTTACGGGCAATGATTATTTTGGGAAACAGTCCTTGCCTAGATTGATGATGTGGGTTACCGTAGGACTCAGTCTAATTGGTCTGGCTAACGTATTCAATCAAGTTGTGCTTGGTTTGCTATTTCTCTTTTTAACTCTGTATGTGTCTGGTAAAGTTCAACCAAAGATTAGTGCCATGCTCATGAAAAATCTAGCTCCAGAGGTTCTGGCTCGTACCAGTAATTTTTTAGGTCTCTTGTTTACCTTGTCCATACCTGTGGGAACAGCTTGTTTTTCACTTATAGCTGTATGGAATATACAGTTGACTTGGATGCTATTTGTTGGTCTCTCCTTGCTAGCTATTCTTTTGACAGGTCTTAATCTCAAAAATGATATCTAATACTCTTCGAAAATCTCTTCAAACCACGTCACGTAGGTATGGTTACTGACTTCGTCAGTTCTATCCACAACCTCAAAACACTGTTTTGAGCAACCTGCGGCTAGTTTCCTAGTTTGCTCTTTGATTTTCATTGAGTATAAATCCTAATTTTTTTCTCACTGTTTTAATCCCTTTATTTATGGTAAAATAAGACTATTAAGTTTAAAGAGGATTCCCTATGAAATTACAAAAACCAAAAGGAACGCAGGATATTTTACCTGCTGAATCTGCCAAGTGGCAGTACGTTGAGGGCTTTGCCCGTGAGATTTTCAAGCGCTATAACTACGCAGAAGTGCGCACGCCTATTTTTGAGCATTACGAGGTTATCAGTCGCTCTGTCGGAGATACAACGGATATCGTAACCAAGGAAATGTATGATTTCTATGACAAGGGTGACCGTCATATTACCCTCCGTCCAGAAGGAACTGCGCCCGTTGTCCGTTCCTATGTGGAAAATAAACTCTTCGCCCCAGAAGTGCAAAAGCCAAGTAAATTCTACTACATGGGTCCAATGTTCCGTTATGAGCGTCCACAGGCAGGGCGTTTGCGCCAGTTCCACCAGATTGGTGTTGAGTGCTTTGGCTCTAGCAATCCAGCTACCGATGTGGAAACCATCGCTATGGCAGCTCATTTCTTGAAAGAAATCGGCATCCAAGGTGTCAAATTGCACCTCAACACTCTTGGAAATCCTGAGAGTCGTGCGGCCTACCGTCAAGCCTTGATTGACTATTTGACACCGCTCAAGGAGACCTTGTCTAAGGATAGCCAACGTCGTTTGGAGGAAAATCCTCTTCGTGTCTTGGACTCTAAGGAGAAAGAAGACAAGGTAGCAGTCGAGAATGCACCGTCTATCTTAGATTTCCTTGATGAAGAAAGCCAAGCCCACTTTGATGCTGTGCGTCAGATGTTGGAGAATCTTGGAGTAGACTATATCATCGATACCAATATGGTACGTGGTCTGGACTACTATAACCACACCATTTTCGAGTTCATCACTGAAATCGAGGGCAATGATCTGACAGTCTGTGCGGGTGGTCGTTACGATGGTTTGGTTGCTTACTTTGGTGGCCCTGAGACTGCTGGATTTGGTTTTGGACTTGGTGTAGAGCGCCTGCTTCTCATCCTTGAAAAGCAAGGTGTGGCCCTCCCTATCGAAAACGCCCTAGATGTTTATATCGCAGTCTTGGGAGAAGGAGCAAATGCCAAGGCTTTGGAATTGGTGCAAGCCCTTCGCCAACAAGGATTCAAAGCAGAGCGCGATTACCTCAACCGTAAACTCAAAGCTCAGTTCAAGTCAGCCGATGTCTTTGCGGCTAAGACCCTCATCACCCTAGGAGAGAGCGAAGTCGAAAGCGGACAAGTGACGGTCAAGAACAATCAAACCCGAGAAGAAGTGCAAGTGTCACTTGAGACAATCAGTCAAAACTTCTCAGAAATCTTTGAAAAACTAGGATTTTAATGATAGAAAAACTGGTCAGGAACCCACTCCTGACCTTTTTCTTTTTCAAAATGACAAAAATCATAAACTTTTTGACAAATATGCTTGTCAAAAAGAAAAAGATGTGTTACAATAAATTCAAGTTAAGAAATAGAAAGCAGAAAGGAGCTATGATGTGGGTAGTATTTATACTATTTATGATTTTCTTTTATTCTAATAATTCTAAAAAAATCAAGAAACTAGAGAATAAAATCAAAAAGCTTGAGCGAAAAGAGAAAGGAAATATAGAAATGTCAAGATTATTGCAAGAAATGATTGGAAAGAAACCAATTATAACGGGAGTGTATATTGGGCCAGATAACTGGGAAGTTGTGGATGTTGACGAGGAATGGGTCAAACTACGTAGCGTTGATAAAAAGGGGAAAGAAAAATTCAAGTTGCAACGTATTGAGGATATCCAAACCGTTGAATTTGACGAAGAGTAGGTGTGTGACATGCAACTAAAAAATCGTCTAAAAGAGCTTCGAGCTCGCGATGGTCTCAATCAAACCGACCTAGCCAAGCTGGCAGGGGTTTCCAGACAGACCGTTAGCCTACTAGAACGGGATGAGTACACCCCGTCCATTATCATTGCCCTGAAAATATCTCAAATTTTCAACGAAACAGTCGAATCGGTATTTCGCTTGGAGGAGGACGAGTGATGAACAAGTATAAAGTGGTTTATTATGTAGTTGTCGCAGCTCTATTCGTCAGCGTGTGTCTACTTATTGGGATAGACTTAGGTTGGTTTAGTCACTATCAGAGTGACCAATTTATTTGGGCCTACTTTGCACTCATCCCAGTAATTGACTGGATTGAAAAGAAATCAAAAAATCTAGCAAGTGAAAAAGGAGAATGAATATGAAAAAGAAAGGTGGATTGTTATTTTTGATGTCTATTGTCTTGGGAGGTTTCTTGGGCATGTTTGTAGGGATGTTTAAGGCACGTGCCGAATCCAACGGAATTATTTTAGATGTAAAACCCTTGATACCATGGCTATCAGCTATCAGCTTACTACTAGCCGTCATTATTCTTTTTTTGACTTTCAATTTCCTAAAGAAAAGCAGAAAATTTCATTCCTTGTATCAAGAGGAAATGGATGATGATCTGAATGAAACCTATTATGTGCAGATGTATCGGAATCTCGAGTTTGGAACCATTGCTTTTAATATTACAAGCGTAGCAATTTCATTGTCTATTTTTCTCTCATTAAATGAAGTGGTTATATTGCATACAGACCACCAAACATTTTCCCTCTCTTTCTTAGTCTTTGTGCTATCCTTAGTCGCTCAAAAATCTCTTTTTAAAACAATTGCGATTGTTCGTCAGTTTGATTTGGTATTTTTCTCTACACCAAAGGATGTCTTGGACTATATCAATTCTTATGATGAAGGGGAGCGCCAGGCTAATTTGGAACAGAGTTTTCGGATTTTATTCCAATTAAACCAATATGTCTTACCAGCCTTATATGTTTTTCTTATTATCATTTCTTTCTTGACAGGAGAGATTCAGTTACTAGCCTTCTTGCTTGTAGGAGTAATCCATATTTATATCAATGTGATGCAGTTACCTATGGTAAAACGCTATTTCAAATAAAGGAGTTTCTATGATTCGTGTTGAAAATGTAAGCAAAAGTTTTGGGAGCAAAAAAGCTCTTCATCAGATTTCTTTTGAGATTAAGGAAGGTGAAATCTTTGGTTTTCTTGGCCCTTCTGGCTCAGGTAAAACAACCATGATCAATGTCTTGACAGGTCAGTTGGCTGCAGATCAAGGTAAAACAGTTTTGTTAGGCAAGAATTCTCAAGATTTAACCTCAAATGATTTGGAACAAATCGGTATTGTTAGTGATGGCAGCGGTTTTTATGAAAAGATGAGTCTTTACAAAAATCTTCTCATCTATGCTAAGTTATATGGTCTCAAGTCAGATAGAGTAAATCAGGTGCTCCAACAGGTTGGATTGGCAGATGCTAAAGACATCATCGCAGAAAAACTATCTACAGGAATGAAACAACGAATGTTCTTGGCTCGTGCCCTTCTGAATGCTCCTAAGATCCTCTTTCTAGATGAGCCAACCAGTGGCTTAGACCCTACAACATCTAAGATGATTCATACCCTACTACAAGAATTAAAGCAGGCGGGGACAACGATCTTTCTGACCACGCATGATATGAATGAAGCAACTCTGCTTTGTAATCGCTTATCTCTTTTGAATAAGGGGAACTTAATAGAGTATGGAAGTCCGCAAGATATCATCCAGAAGTACCATGTGGATAAGAAAGTACGTGTGGTTTATAACGACGGACGAGAACAGATAGTTCCATTTGAAGAATTGCCACATTTAGACACGACAGATTTGATGGTGGTTCACTCTTGTGAGCCGACTTTAGAAGAGATCTTTATCAGATTAACAGGAGAAAAGTTAGATGTTTAGAAAATTAAATGCCCTACTATGGTTAAGAGTGCAAGTTCTTATCAGCAATTCAACTTTGTTAGCGACTTTATTGATGCCTTTTGGTATTGCTGTTTTATATAATGAATTTTTAAATAAGAATGGACAATTGAGCCTATTTTTACTATCTGCTAGCTTGACGATGGTCTTGAGCATGGGAAGTGGTTATATGGTATCGATTATGATGGCAGAAGATAAGGAAAAACGAAATCTTAAATCACTCATTCTAAGTGGTGTGACAGCAACAGAATATACTTTCAGTATGCTTGTTCTCCCTATTCTGATAATGTTACTTGCTATGATTGTACTTCCCATCTATCTTAAAGTAGATGTATCTGGTTATTTATTTGCCTACGTTATCTATTTGCTCCTAGCAACTATTAGTATTATTTTTCTCAACCTTCTAATCGGTGCGGTGTCAGATACTCAATCTAAAGCGCAAGTTTATAGTATCTTCCCTATGTTAATTGTCTCTTTTTTACCTATAATTGCTCTTCAAAATGATACGGCTCAAAAAGTGTTGGATTACTCGTTCGTTGGTCCTATTGTAAATCTTTTAAATAAAAAAGGTGGAGAAATATCTTTTTCTAACATCGGTATGTTACTTGCCTGGGTACTTGTATTAGGAATAGCAAACCTCATTGTATTGAAAAACAGCTATAAAGCAAGATAGGAGAACTTTATGAAACTACTTAAAAACCTTGGCTGGTTTCTTCTAGCCATTCTATCCTTTTTATTCATCTATGGCTTCATTCAGGTGCTCGCGACTACGTCGCTTGCCTTAGGTGCTTCACCCTATGCTGTTACCCTACTCTATGTAGCCTTGGCTGGAGTTTATGTGTACGGCGTTTACAAATGGTATCAGAAAGGTCCTGTTCGTATTGAGAAGAGTGGCTTCAACCGATTTATTTGGCTTCCTGCCTTGGTTTGGTTCTTATCTCTGGTTGTCCAATTTTTCTTGCCAAATGATCCTTCAGTAAATCAACAAATGGCGACAGACTTGACCTTGTCTCAACCACTTTTCTCATTCTTTGCTGTCGTTATTTTTGCTCCTTTGACGGAAGAACTTATCTTTAGAGGGATGTTAGCACGCTACCTCTTTCCTAAGCAGGACAATAGCAAACAAACTCTGATTTTTCTTCTGGTATCAAGTGTTCTGTTTGCCTTGATTCATTTCCCAGGTGATGTGCAACAATTTTTTGTCTATTTTAGCCTTGGTTTTAGTTTGGGCTTGGCTTATATTAGCAGAAAAGGTCTGGTCTATAGTATTTCTCTTCACGCTTTGAATAATTTAATCGGCTTTTTGATGATACTCATGCTATAATAGAGTCAGGAGGTCACATGAAACGAGTAATTTTATTAGCAGTGATTCAAGCAGTCGTTCTATTTTTCATCATTGGAGCGTTAGCTTATGCTTTCAAGGGAGATTTCTTCTACAACTATCTAGCAGTTGTCTTTGCCCCTATTGCAGGTGTCTTGCGCTTTGGGACAGCTTACACAACGGAAATTGTCTTGCCTCGAAAGGCAGCCGAAATTGCTGAAAAGCGTAAAGCAGGCAACAATTCAAAATAAAAGAGTCCGGTGAACTTCATCGGATTTTTGTATGGACGTCAATTTTTAGAGTCTTCACTTGATTTTTAAAGACTGGCAAACTTTTCTGATGATTTTCATGAAGAGCCTGCGCTTTTATGGTAAAATAGTAACAGAATAAAAGAGGAGAGAAAACATGAAACGTAGTATGTATGCTGGTCGTGTTCGTGAGGAACACATCGGACAAGAAATGACCTTGAAAGGATGGGTTGGTCGTCGTCGTGACCTTGGTGGTTTGATCTTTATCGACCTTCGTGACCGTGAAGGAATCATGCAGTTGGTTATCAACCCTGAAAAAGTTTCTGCAGAGGTTATGGCAACAGCTGAAAGCCTTCGTAGCGAATTTGTTATCGAGGTGACTGGACAGGTCGCTGCGCGTGAGCAAGCCAATGATAAGTTGCCAACTGGTGCAGTTGAGTTAAACGTGACAGCTCTGACAGTGTTGAATACAGCTAAGACAACCCCATTTGAGATTAAAGATGGCATTGAGGCCAATGATGATACACGTTTGCGTTACCGTTACCTTGACCTTCGCCGTCCAGAAATGCTGGAAAATCTTAAACTTCGTGCTAAGGTGACCCACTCTATCCGCAACTACTTGGATGAGTTGGAGTTTATCGACGTGGAGACACCATTTCTTTCTAAGTCAACGCCTGAAGGGGCGCGTGATTATTTGGTGCCATCTCGTGTTAATAAAGGGCATTTTTACGCGCTTCCTCAAAGTCCACAAATCACTAAGCAATTGTTGATGAATGCTGGTTTTGATCGTTACTACCAAATCGTCAAATGTTTCCGTGATGAAGACTTGCGTGGAGACCGCCAGCCTGAGTTTACCCAGGTCGACTTGGAAACGTCTTTCCTTACTGAGCAAGAAATCCAAGATATCACAGAAGGCTTGATTGCGCGTGTCATGAAGGAAACCAAAGGCATTGAAGTCACTCTGCCTTTCCCACATATGAAGTATGATGATGCGATGGCTCTTTATGGTTCTGATAAACCTGATACGCGTTTTGACATGTTGCTTCAGGACTTGACAGAAGTGGTCAAAGGTGTTGACTTCAAAGTCTTTTCAGAAGCACCTGCTGTAAAAGCAATTGTGGTCAAAGGCGCTGCGGACAACTATTCACGTAAAGACATCGACAAGATGACGGAAGTAGCCAAACAGTACGGTGCCAAAGGTCTTGCTTGGGTTAAGGTAGTTGATGGAGAATTAAACGGACCAGTTGCTAAGTTCTTGACTGGCATCCAAGCAGAATTGACAACAGCGCTTGCTCTTGAAGATAAGGACTTGGTTCTCTTTGTGGCGGATACGCTTGAAGTGGCCAATGCAACGCTCGGTGCCCTTCGTGGACGTATTGCCAAAGAGCTTGGCTTGATTGATAACGATAAATTCAACTTCCTTTGGGTAGTTGACTGGCCAATGTTTGAATGGTCTGAAGAAGAAGGCCGCTACATGAGTGCCCACCATCCATTCACACTTCCACAGGAAGAGACTGCTCACGAATTAGAAGGTGATTTGGCTAAGGTTCGTGCCATTGCTTACGATATTGTCTTGAACGGTTATGAGCTTGGTGGTGGTAGCCTTCGTATCAACCAAAAAGACCTTCAAGAACGCATGTTCAAGGCTCTTGGTTTCTCAGCCGAAGAAGCAAATGACCAGTTTGGTTTCCTTCTTGAAGCCATGGACTATGGTTTCCCACCACATGGTGGCTTGGCTATCGGACTTGACCGTTTTGTTATGTTGCTTGCTGGAGAAGAAAATATCCGTGAAGTCATTGCCTTCCCTAAGAACAACAAGGCAAGTGACCCAATGACACAAGCTCCTTCAACAGTAGCTCTCAAACAACTAGAGGAACTCAGCTTACAAGTAGAAGAAGATGAAACAAGCAAAACGAATTAAGCGGTGGCGCTATTATTTGCGTCGCTTTGCTCATCAGATAAAAATTTTACGTGTCTTACAAAGCATCTCTCGCGAAAAATATGATGAGAAAATTTCGGCCTCTCTGGTCTATGGATTTTTATCAGCAGTGGCGGTCAATTTCTTTTTCCAACCAGGACATGTGTATTCGAGTGGTGCGACAGGTCTGGCACAGATTATCTCTGCCTTGAGTAATCACTGGTTTGGTTTTCATATACCGATTTCACTAACCTTCTACGCCATTAATTTTCCTTTGATGGTCTTGGCTTGGTATCAGATTGGCCATAAGTTTACGATTTTTACCTTTATCACGGTATCTATGAGTTCCTTCTTTATCCAGTTCGTCCCTGTGGCGACCTTGACGGAGGATCCCATTATCAATGCCCTTTTTGGGGGTGTTGTCATGGGCTTGGGAATTGGTTTTGCTTTAAGAAACAATATCTCCAGTGGAGGTACGGATATTATCAGTCTGACTATTCGTAAGAAAACGGGTAAGAATGTTGGTAGTATTTCTTTCTTGGTAAATGGGACCATCATGCTGATAGCAGGTTTGACCTTTGGATGGAAATACGCCCTCTATTCTATGATTACCATCTTTGTCTCTAGCCGTGTGACAGACGCAGTCTTTACCAAGCAAAAACGTATGCAGGCCATGATTGTGACCAATCATCCAGAGAAGGTAATTGACAAAATCCATAAAAAATTGCACCGCGGAGCGACCATGATCCACGATGCAGAAGGAACCTATAATCACGAGAGAAAGGCAGTTTTAATTACTGTCATTACACGTGCAGAGTTTAATGAATTTAAACAGATTATGAAACAGGTGGATCCAAGCGCCTTTGTCTCTGTATCGGAGAATGTTCATATTCTGGGACGATTCGTTGAAACAGAAAATTAGTAACAAAAAAACCAGCGTGAGCTGGTTTTTATTTTTCAATAATTTTGTGGGCAATTAACTGACGGTAACAAATTTGCTTATTGCTTTTAGCATCGTTGATAATCTGGAGGATAGTTTCAAGAGAAACACGACCAAGTTCTAAGCTATTGATATCAACATAGGCCGCCAAGTTGAGCTTGGGATTGACCGAATCGAAGCTGAGAACAGGGACATCCAGTTGATGCTTAGCGATATAGTCACAGACCCCTTCGGCTAGGAGACTATCGGTTGTAATGATAGCATCAATCTGTGGATCATGCTGAAAAAGGAGTTTACTAAATTGATACCCTTTTTCTTCCAGGAACTCCGTTGCAAAATAGGTCAAATTTCCGTCAATAGGCAGTTGGTGTTGTTTGAGTGCGGATTCGTAACCAGTTAGACGGTCTTGTGTAACGAAGAGTTTCTTAGCACCTCCAATGAAGGCAATTCGTTTGCAACCTTTTTTGATGAAATATTCGGTTGCATCAAAACCAGCTTGGACATTGTCGTTGTCAACAAGAGGGATAAAGGGTGAAATGGATTTTCCTAGGATGAGGAAGGGAAACTGCTCATCAGCGACCAGTTTGACCAAGGGATCTTCCTCTTCGGCATAAAGGAAGATCAAACCATCCACACGTTTACCGTAAACCATCTGTGAAATCGCTTTAAGTCGCTCTTTTTCATCTTTACCTGTTGCAATCTGAATAGCATAGTGGTTTTCAGAAGCGACCTGAGCGATACCACGGAGGACAGATGGGAAGAAGGGATTTTGATAGAAGGCGTCTGAGTCGTCAGGAAGGACCAAGCCGATAACTTGGGTATAACTACTTACCAAGCTACGAGCGTTGAGGTTGGGGTGGTAATTGAGCTCCTTCATAGCCTTGCGAACGCGTTTTTTAGTTTCGTCGCTAATGGTTGATTTATTTTGAATAACACGGGTTACGGTTGAAGGTGAAACACCAGCAGCCTTGGCCACATCTTTAATCGTAACGGGCATAAAAATCTCCTATTTATGATAATCTGGATCACGGAAATGCGTTTTATAAAAAATAGTGACCAGATATAGAACAAAAAGAATGTTTTGTACAGTAATGAGGGTTGTCATATTTTGGCCAAATAATCCCAAAATAAGTGTAATCAGAGTTGGTAATCCTAAACAGTTCAAGATAAAATGGTAGCACTCTTTAAAGGTCCTAAATGAAAAGAGGCGTGATTTCTTAGTGATATAGAGGAGAAGACTCGCTCCTATAGAGACGATAAAGAAATTCAAACCAAAGAGGAAGCTCGCACCGAGAACTAGAAAGAGACTGATATAGACACGATTCTGCTGGTACCAGTCTTTAGAAATGGCTTGGGTCAAGCTGTCTTTACTTTTGAAACTCTCAGTCTGAATGGCTTGGTAAGAGATGCGGGTCAGTTCCTTCCCTTCCTTGCTGATGACCAGTTCTTTTGTATCGAAATGCAGTTGCAAGTCTTTAGGTAATTCCTTGCTTTGATTTGGACCGATCACAATAGAAGGCGTTTGACTAGCTGTTCCAGTATAAGTTAATTTGCCATCAATAATTGTAGCGTGTTCAGAGAGATCCTGGACAACCTCATCTGTCAATGGTTCATAGACATTATCGATAAAGGTTTCTAGCGGATAAGTATCCTGTGAGCTATTTTGGATGGCAATAGGTACCATAGACAAGCTGATAAGGAAGATACTGGTAAAGAGAAGCTGAAACCAGTTGAGTCCGAAACGTTTGGACAGGGGCCTACGAAATCCCCAAATACTTGAAAAATATGAAAATGGATATGGAAGCATTTGTATCTTTCTAAAAGGTGTTTTCTATATGAGTATTATTATATAGAGAAATGTGCTTTATTTCAAGTCTAGGGGATAAATTGCTTGCTACAAGGATATTATTTACAGTAGCAATCGCTAATACTCAATGAAAAAGAGCAAACTAGGAAGCTAGCCGCAGGCTGTACTTGAGTACGGCAAGGTGAAGCTGACGTGGTTTGAATTTGATTTTCGAAGAGTATAAAATGAAAAAGGGTGGCGGGGATAAATTATCCCTTGTCGCCACCACTTGTAAGTCCTGAAACAAAGTTCTTTTGTAGGAAGAAGAAGAGAATACAGATTGGAAGGGCGATGAGGATAGCACCTGCTGAGAAGTAGGCAATCTTCATGTTTTTCACATTGTTAACGAAGGTTTGGAGACCAACGGCAACGGTAAAGTATTCTTTCTCACGAAGCAAGAAACTAGAGAGGATATAGTCTCCGAAAGGTCCCATGAAGGCCCAGAGAGCTTGAACAGCAATCATTGGGCGAACAAGTGGGAGAACAATTTGCCAGAAGCGGCGGAAGTGTCCTGCACCGTCTAGTTTTGCAGATTCGTCTAGAGACATTGGTACTGTATCGAAGTAACCTTTCATCAGCCAAGCATTCATTGGGATACCACCACCAACGTAGAGGAAGATGAGGAACCAGCTGTGGTTAAGGGCGTTCAACATAAGTGCCATAACGAAGAAGGCTGTCAAAGCGGCCATGGTTGGCACCATTTGGATAATCAAGAAGAAGACCAAACTTTGTTTACGAGCCAAGAAGTTGTAACGGCTGTAAGCATAACCAGCAAGTACGATGATGCTTGTTTGAACAGCCATGGTAATCAAGGCGATAATCAAAGTATTGAGGTACCAAGTACCGTACAAGGTTTCAGAGAAGAGCCCTTGGAAGTTAGCAAAACTAAAGTCGACGTTGCTGTCTAGTTTGAAGGCTACTACGTTACCAGTCTTGAAGGCTGACATGATAGTAATCAAAAGTGGATAGATAATCACGATTGAAAGGCCAATCAAGTAGAGGTAAGTAAGGGTTTGAGTCAGTCTACGTTTGAGTTTGATTGAGTTATTCATCTTAGACGTCCTCCATATCAAATGCGTGTAGTTTCTTGAATGCGATCATAGAGATTGAGATGACAATGATAGAGATAATCAAGGTAACAGCTGCCGCCATAGAGTATTGAGGAGATGTACCAGTTGTCAAACGGTAGATCCATGAGATCAAGATATCGGTTGAACCAGCTCCACCACCGACACTACCAGGTCCTCCAGCGTTGAAGAGGTACATGATAGAGAAGTTGTTAAAGTTGAAGGTGTATTGGCTAATCAAAGTAGGTGCCGCAACGGCCAAGATCATTGGGAAAGTGATGTTGCGGAATTTTTGCCAAGCATTGGCACCGTCAATATAAGCTGCTTCGTAAAGGTCGTTAGGAATAGATTGTAGGATACCCAAAGTCAAAACGTAGATGTATGGGAATCCAAGCCAACCTTGCATCATAATCAAGGCTATCTTAGTCCAAGTTGGGTCTGTTTTCCAAGGAATAAGAGCACCATCAAGGAAAGGAAGGAATTTAGCCAAGATTGGCAATACTTGAGTGTTGATAGCTCCTACACTATCGTTAAACATGTTTGAGAATGTCAAGATAGTGATGAAGGCTGGGACAGCCCAAGGAAGAAGGAAAATAACACCAAAGATACGTTTTCCTTTGATAAATGGTTGGTTAGCAATGATAGCTGTGAAGATACCGATGACGATCTGTAAAGTTGAGGCAGCCAGAGCCCAGATGATGGTCCAAGAAAGAACGGCACCAAAGGCAGAACGGAAGGTACTCAAACTCCAGATGTTCGTAAAGTTGGTCAAACCAACCCAGTCCAACAATTTGTTTGGTGGCAAGTGTTGGAAGTCATAGTTGGTAAAGGCGATCATCAAGGTTACGATAACTGGGAAGATAATCGCAAAAGTCATTGCAATATAAGATGGAATGATCAAGAGGTAAGGGAAGCCATTTTCATAGATTCCTTTGATCATATCTTTTAGCGTAAGTGGTACTGGAATTCCATTGTTAATACGTTTTGCGATTGTATGTGCATCTTTAATATTTGAGAAATAAAAGAGCACATAAACGACTACAAAGATTAAATGGAAGGCACCACGAATCAGCATAAAGAGGGAATTATCACGACCTGGCTTGTCACCAAGAGTGATGAGATTGCTTAATTCAGGGGCTGCAAGTGCTAGGAAATAAAGGACAAAAACAAGGGTTACACCAAGGAAGATAAAGCCTTTGGCTTTTTGTTTATTGTAAATCTGTCCTAACCCAGGAATGATAGACAGCAGGGCTGCTTTACTAGGTTGTTGCTTTTCCATAATAACTCCTTTCATAGGATACTGGTTTCTAATCAAAACCTAAACTATATATGTTTTTCTATTGATAAATTCAAAGGGGGATTTGAATTCCACCCCCCTTGAACAAATTTTTTATTCACCAAATTTTTGTTTGATTGTTTCTTTGATCAATGTTACAGCATCGTTAGCAGCTGTTTTAGCATCTTTCTTACCGCTTACAGAGTCAAAGAGCATGTTAGCAGCTGGTTCCCAAACTGCAGACATTTGAGAGATGTTTGGCATTGGTTGAGCGTTCTTGAACTGTTTGATAACAGCTGTTGTCAACTCATCGTTTTTACCTTCAGCGTATGAACGAGCTTCAGTGTTAGCTGGGATTTCGTTAGTCTTATCGTAGAAGGCTTTTTGTTGTTCAGTTGAAACAAGGAAGTCTACAAATTTTTGTGCGCCTTCAAGGTTCTTAGTGCTTGATGGGATGATCCAAGCTTTACCACCACCGAATGCTGCGTAATCTTTTCCGTTTGGAAGAGTTGGGATAGTAGCAACACCGTAGTTTACTTTAGCATCTTTGAAGGCTTGAGCTTTCCAAGGTCCATCAATGATAGCAGCTGTTTTACCTTCTTGGAATTGAGTTTGGATTAAGTTTCCAGCAGCTGTACCATCTTGCATACCTTTAGGCCATTTTTCATACCAAGATTTAGCGTAGTTGATACCTGCGATAGAACCGTCGTTTGCAAGACCGATGTCTTTAGCGTCTTTACCGTTTTGTCCGAATACGTAAGCACCGTTACCAGCAAGAAGTCCGTATGCAAAGTAGAAGTTTGTCCAGTCAGCTAGGAAAGCAGAAGTTTTTCCATCTTCTCCAGCGAATGCGTATTTGCTATCTTTAGCAAGGTTTTCTAAGTCAGCAAAAGTTTTTGGAGCTTCTTTTACCAAGTCTTTGTTGTAGTACATAACAAGTGACTCGATAACGGCAGGAGCACCGTAAACTTTACCGTCAGCAGCTGTTACAAGAGATTTAGTTTTATCATCTGTTTTAGCGCCGTCGCTCAATTTAACTTCTGAAAGTTGTCCGTCAGTACCAAGGCTACCTACACGGTCGTATGGTGCCATCATAACGTCAGCAGCTTGACCTGATTGGTTGTCAAGAGAAAGTTTGTCAAGACCACCAAGTTGGTCACCAGATTTGATGTTAACTGTTGTTCCTGATTGTTCTTTATAAGCTTTAGCAACTGTTTCAGCATAAGCTTTGTATTGATCTTCAACGTAAAGAGTGATTTCTTTTGCTTCAGATGAACCAGCATCAGCAGCTTTTTCAGCAGGTTTGCTTCCGCAAGCTACCAAAAGCAAGCTAGCAAGTGTAACAGTTCCAAGCACAGCAGCGCTCTTCATGAATTTAGATGACATAGTGTATTCCTCCTAAAGAATAACAAATTTTATAATGAGGAAACGCAAACGTTTTCCTTTATGGGACTAGTATAGCACAATCGGAAAGCGGTTGCAAGTATTTTTTGTAAAAAATTTAAAATTTTTTTACAAAAAGAAAACGCTTTATTGCTTTTTAATAGTAGAAATAATAAAAAATCTTTAAAGACAGGGTTGGTAAGACAGCGAAAACGATTGCTTTAATCGATTATAAATAATTAAAGTAATTGGGTCTTTAGTTTTGTAAAATAAGGTAAGGGAGATTGATAATACTATATTATCAGTTGAATAGAGAATATATATGCGAGTACAAAGAAAAAATTTAAAAAAAATAATCAAAAAAGTTTTTTAAAACCGCTTGCATTTATCAAAAAAATACGATATACTTATTTTAACGCAAACGTTTGCGTTCGTAAAAATGTAATATCTAACTATAAACACATGAGGTGCTTATTATGAAAAAACGTCAAAGTGGTGTGTTGATGCACATTTCTTCTCTTCCAGGGGCATATGGAATCGGATCATTTGGTAAAAGTGCTTACGACTTCGTTGATTTCTTGGTTCGCACAAAACAACGTTACTGGCAAATCCTTCCACTAGGAACAACTAGTTACGGAGATTCTCCTTACCAATCTTTCTCAGCCTTCGCAGGGAACACTCATTTTATCGATTTAGATATCTTGGTGGAACAAGGTTTGTTGCAAGCAAGTGACCTTGAAGGGGTTGACTTTGGTAGCGATGCGTCTGAAGTTGATTATGCGAAAATCTACTATGCACGTCGTCCTCTTTTAGAAAAAGCGGTAAAACGTTTCTTGGAAGTAGGAGATGTTAAAGATTTTGAGAAATTTGCTCAAGACAACCAATCATGGCTTGAACTCTTTGCAGAATATATGGCTATCAAAGAGCATTTTGACAATCTTGCTTGGACTGAATGGCCAGATGCAGATGCTCGTGCTCGCAAAGCTTCAGCACTTGAAAGCTACCGTGAGCAATTGGCAGACAAGTTGCTTTACCACCGTGTGACTCAATATTTCTTCTTCCAACAATGGTTGAAATTGAAAGCCTACGCTAACGATAACCATATTGAAATCGTTGGGGACATGCCAATCTACGTAGCGGAAGATTCAAGCGATATGTGGGCAAATCCACATCTCTTCAAGACAGATGTCAACGGTAAGGCGACGTGCATCGCAGGATGCCCACCAGATGAGTTTTCTGCAACTGGTCAGCTTTGGGGTAACCCAATCTATGACTGGGAAGCAATGGACAAAGACGGATACAAATGGTGGATTGAACGCTTGCGTGAAAGCTTCAAAATCTATGATATCGTTCGTATCGACCACTTCCGTGGTTTCGAATCTTACTGGGAAATCCCTGCTGGTTCTGACACAGCAGCACCTGGTGAGTGGGTGAAGGGTCCTGGCTACAAGCTTTTTGCAGCCGTTAAGGAAGAGCTTGGTGAGTTAAACATCATCGCAGAAGATCTTGGTTTCATGACAGACGAAGTTATCGAATTGCGTGAACGTACTGGCTTCCCAGGAATGAAGATTCTTCAATTTGCCTTCAACCCAGAAGACGAAAGCATCGATAGCCCACACTTGGCACCTGCTAACTCAGTTATGTACACAGGAACACACGATAACAATACGGTCCTTGGTTGGTACCGTAACGAGATCGATGATGCGACTCGTGAATACATGGCTCGCTACACGAACCGTAAAGAATACGAAACAGTGCCACATGCTATGCTTCGTACAGTCTTTTCATCAGTTAGCTTCATGGCAATTGCAACTATGCAAGATTTGCTAGAATTGGATGAGGCAGCTCGTATGAACTTCCCATCTACCCTTGGTGGAAACTGGTCTTGGCGTATGACTGAAGATCAATTGACACCAGCTGTTGAAGAAACTTTGCTTGACTTGACGACAATTTATCGCCGAATCAATGAAAATTTGGTAGAATTAAAGAAATAATACAATATCAGGAGACACCTTAAACATGTTATCACTACAAGAATTTGTACAAAATCGTTACAATAAAACTATTGCAGAATGTAGCAATGAAGAGCTTTACCTTGCTCTTCTTAACTACAGCAAGCTTGCAAGTAGCAAAAAACCAGTTAATACTGGTAAGAAAAAAGTTTACTACATCTCAGCTGAGTTCTTGATTGGTAAACTTTTGTCAAATAACTTGATCAACCTTGGTCTTTACGACGATGTTAAAAAAGAACTTGCAGCTGCAGGTAAAGACTTGATCGAAGTTGAAGAAGTTGAATTGGAACCATCTCTTGGTAATGGTGGTTTGGGACGTTTGGCTGCCTGCTTTATCGACTCAATTGCGACTCTTGGTTTGAACGGTGACGGTGTTGGTCTTAACTACCACTACGGTCTTTTCCAACAAGTTCTTAAAAACAACCAACAAGAAACAATTCCAAACGCATGGTTGACAGAGCAAAACTGGTTGGTTCGCTCAAGCCGTAGCTACCAAGTACCATTTGCGCACTTCACATTGACATCAACTCTTTATGACCTTGATGTTCCTGGTTACAAGACAGAAACTAAGAACCGCTTGCGTTTGTTTGACTTGGATTCAGTTGATTCTTCTATCATTAAAGACGGTATCAACTTTGACAAGACAGATATCGCTCGCAACTTGACTCTCTTCCTTTACCCAGATGATAGTGACCGTCAAGGTGAATTGCTCCGTATCTTCCAACAATACTTCATGGTTTCAAACGGTGCGCAATTGATTATCGACGAAGCAATCGAAAAAGGAAGCAACTTGCATGACCTTGCTGACTACGCAGTTGTCCAAATCAACGATACTCACCCATCAATGGTTATTCCTGAGTTGATCCGTCTTTTGACTGCTCGTGGTATCGAACTTGACGAAGCAATCTCAATCGTTCGTAGCATGACTGCCTACACTAACCACACAATTCTTGCGGAAGCCCTTGAAAAATGGCCTCTTGAATTCTTGCAAGAAGTGGTTCCTCACTTGGTACCAATCATCGAAGAATTGGACCGTCGTGTGAAAGCAGAAGTGAAAGATCCAGCTGTCCAAATCATCGATGAGAGCGGACGTGTTCACATGGCTCACATGGATATCCACTACGGATACAGTGTTAACGGGGTAGCAGCACTCCACACTGAAATCTTGAAGAACTCTGAGTTGAAAGCTTTCTACGACCTTTACCCAGAAAAATTCAACAACAAAACAAACGGTATCACTTTCCGTCGTTGGCTTATGCATGCTAACCCAAGCTTGTCTCACTATTTGGATGAGATTCTTGGACATGGTTGGCACCATGAAGCGGATGAGCTTGAAAAACTCTTGTCTTATGAAGATAAAGCAGCTGTCAAAGAAAAATTGGAAAGCATCAAGGCTCACAACAAACGTAAATTGGCTCGTCACTTGAAAGAACACCAAGGTGTGGAAATCAATCCAAACTCTATCTTTGACATCCAAATCAAACGTCTTCACGAGTACAAACGCCAACAAATGAATGCTTTGTACGTAATCCACAAATACCTTGACATCAAAGCTGGTAACATCCCTGCTCGCCCAATCACAATTTTCTTTGGTGGTAAAGCAGCTCCAGCCTACACAATCGCTCAAGACATCATCCACTTGATCCTTTGCATGTCAGAAGTTATTGCTAACGATCCAGCAGTAGCTCCACACTTGCAAGTAGTTATGGTTGAAAACTACAACGTTACTGCAGCAAGCTTCCTTATCCCAGCATGTGATATCTCAGAACAAATCTCACTTGCTTCTAAAGAAGCTTCAGGTACTGGTAACATGAAATTCATGTTGAACGGAGCTTTGACTCTTGGTACTATGGACGGTGCTAACGTGGAAATCGCTGAGTTGGTTGGAGACGAAAACATCTACATCTTTGGTGAAGATTCAGAAACTGTTATCGATCTTTACGCAAAAGCGGCATACAAATCAAGCGAATTCTACGCTCGTGAAGCTATCAAACCATTGGTAGACTTTATCGTTAGCGATGCAGTTCTTGCAGCTGGAAACAAAGAACGCTTGGAACGTCTTTACAATGAATTGATCAACAAAGACTGGTTCATGACTCTTCTTGACTTAGAAGACTACATTAAGGTTAAAGAACAAATGCTTGCTGACTACGAAGACCGTGACGCATGGTTGGATAAAGTCATCGTTAACATTGCCAAAGCAGGATTCTTCTCATCTGACCGTACAATCGCTCAGTATAACGAAGATATTTGGCACTTGAACTAAGATACAAATTCATACTAATACATTTTGTAAAAAAGCGAGTTTCGATTGAAATTCGCTTTTTTGATTACTTTTGTAGAAATAGATCTCTGATACTACATCGAAAGGATTATCTATATAGAATTGTGGCTTAAAACTATTCCTTATCATTATTTTTTCTGAAAATTGTAAGAAAGTGTGTTAAAATGAGAACGTATACAAGTGGTTATTGGAATATCAAATTAGAATTTAAAGAGGTCATTATGAGTAATTTGGAAATAGGGAAACGAATTCGCACCTTACGAACTGAAAAAGGATTGAGTAGAGAGGCCTTTTGTGGAGATGAAAAAGAACTTACTGTTCGTCAGTTGGGCCGAATTGAAACTGGAAATAACTTACCTAGCTTAGCGAAACTGGACTATATAGCAGAAGTGTTAGGGGTTCCGATGTCTCAGTTAATTGATGAGGGATTGTTAATTGTTCCTAAAGAGTATTTAAAACTAAAAACGAAATTGATTCGTCAATCTATTCATGGAGATGAAGAAAAAATCCGCCAGCGGGAGGCTATCTTTGAAGAAATTCAAGAACGTTTTTATGACCAACTTCCTGAAGATGAGCAAGTAGCAGTTGAGATTCTACAAGCTATTGATGATGTATATGTTTCTGAAAATGCCGAATTTGGAGAAGGTTTAATTGAGGAATATTTTGAACAAACAATGTTACGAACAGAATATTCGACAAATGATCTACTGATATTGTACTTATATTTTTTATCTCTAGCTGTTAATTCAGAACGAGATGAAATAACTTTAAAAAAAGTTTGTCTAAATATTGTATCTCAAACAAATTACGAAGATGCCAGTTATACTCATCTATTGCAAAGGGTACTTATAGGATTAGTTCTTTATCAAATCGATATTGATTATCATGAATTTATTCCTGAAATATTGAGTATGTTAAGAGAAATTATGATTGAAATAGGAGACACTAGTTTAAAACCCACAGTTGATTATTTAGAAGCAAAGTATTACCTCTATGGTAAAGGAAATGAAGAAAAAGCCCTACAGTATTACGACAAAGCTATTATGGGAGCAGAGTTTTTAAATGATAATTTATTTAAAAACCAAGTTTTAGAGGAAAAAAATCTAGACTTCCCAAACATTTGATTTGTACATAATAGATATTATTTTCAATAACTGAAACAACAGGACATAAATGTCAGTAGACAAAGATGTCCTGTTGTTTTTTATTGTAGAGGATTACAATAGACAATGTAAGGAATAACAATAATACAGAGAAGGAGATAGTATGGTTTTATCAGCATTAGCTACTATTACAGCCACTATTTTGTTTTGGAGATAACATGAAAAATATTAACTATCATTTAGAAGAAAAAGAAGTAAAGTCAAATTACTTAATAATAAAAAATTGTTTAGATACTCGAAGGTTATGTAAAGTGACAATAGATGACAAACTATTTAAATTACTTTTGTTACTACCAAATGAGGTCAAAGAAATTAAAATTTCGCCTCAATTTAAAAATAAAGTAAAAGTAATTGATATAACAGAATAGAAAGGAGAAACTATGTTTTTTATACCAGTACCAATGTTGTGGTGGATGTGGTTCAGAAAATAAATTAGAAAGAGGTAATAAAATGATTAAGGTAGAAAGAGTTACAAAGCGATTTGGAGATAATATTGCTTTAAATCAAATTAGTTTTTCAATAAACGAAGGAGAAATTTTTGGATTCCTAGGTCCATCTGGTTCAGGGAAGACAACAATGATCAATATTCTGACAGGACAGCTACAGGCTAACAGCGGAAAGACAGAATTATTAGGAAAAGATTCTCAAAAATTACTTCCGTCAGATTTTGAAGAGTTAGGCTTAGTAGGTGACACAAGTGGTTATTACGAAAAATTAAGTTTGTACAATAACTTGTTGCTATTTGCAAGACTATACGGAGTTTCAAAATCTCGAATTGAAGAAATTCTAAAACAAGTTGGTCTGTATGATAGTAAAGACACTCCAGCTGAGAAACTTTCTACAGGAATGCGTCAACGAATGCTTTTAGCTCGTGCTTTAATCAATTACCCTAAAGTTCTATTTTTAGATGAACCTACAAGTGGGTTAGATCCCACCACCTCAAAGAAGATTCACAAATTACTACAGGAGTTAAAGGAAAGAGGAACAACCATTTTCTTAACTACTCATGATATGAATGAGGCGACTTTATTATGTGATAACCTAGCTCTTTTGAATAAAGGTGATCTTATTGAACAAGGAAGCCCAAGCGAAATTATCCAAAAATACAACACGGAAAAAAAAGTTGCAGTAACTTATAGTGATTCGACTAAAAAAGTAGTGCGATTCGAAGACTTGCAGCAAGAAGATTATAAAAAAATAATGACGATTCACTCATGTGAACCAACTTTAGAAGACATTTTTATTAAATTGACAGGAGAAAAATTAAATGTTTAAGAGAATTTTAGCCCTTATCTGGTTGAGGACACAAGTATTGTTAACAAACAAAAACACTTTGGTACAGGTAGTATTCCCATTCTTTCTGGTTCTACTCTTCCAAAATTTTATGAATACAGATGGCACTCAAGGGAAAGTACTATTGTATAGCTCTTTAACAATGGCATTCTCATTTTCTTCTGGGTCAATGATTTCAAACTCTATTGCAGAGGAAAAAGAAAAAAGAATTTTTAAAACACTTATTTTAAGCGGAGTTCGCCGTGGAGAATATCTTGTTTCAGTGTTGTTTTATCCTGTAATCTTTGCCTTGGCTTCAGTTATTTCCTTCCCTATTATGGTTGAAGTGGATTTCGCAAAAGATTATCCTGTATACCTTGTAGTAGCTTCTCTGGTAGCATTATGTACAATCCTCTTAAATTTGGTGATTGGAGCTATTTCAGAGACACAAACGCAAGCTCAGGTTTATGGTTTGATTCCAATGCTTGGTCTCTCATTCTTGCCGATGTTTTCTCAAGTTAGCTCAGAGATCAAGAAATTTATGGATACAACCTTCTTAGGAGTTTATGTAGATTTCTTTAATAAACCAGATTTCAAGTTGAATTTTGACAGTTTGGGAATCACTTTTGCTTGGGTTGTAGCATTACTTGCCCTCAGTTATTGGGGATTGAAAAATAAAAAAAAGTTCCGTTTGGAAAGTTAACATTTAATCAACTTCAAAAACTAACTTTTTTTAAGGCTTAGTGTTAGTAAGCTTTGTAAGAAACCTAGTTTAAAACAATAAACCAGCACTTAAAATGCTGGTTTTTACTGTCTTTCAGCTTCATTATTAGAACACCTCATATTTCTTGCATACGCTTACATAAAGTATTATAATATGATTGTAGGAAAGAAGGTGTTCTTATGTGGAAAAAATATTTTTCAAAATATAAATGGACGGATTTATTTTGGATTCTATTTGTTATTTTGACATGCCTCTTGACGGGTAATGATACTCTTTTTCCGCTTACTCATCAAGAAATCTCTTATCATGGGTGCTTATTTGGAATTACACTTGCATTATATCACTTACTATTTATTGATAAGTTTGTTATCTCGAATCGAAAATAAATGGAGAAGCTAAAAGCTTTAAATGTTTTAGACTTTTGGGATAGATAGTTTAAAAATTGGAATTTAAAACCGCATATCTTTTTGAAATGCGGTTTTTTGTGTCAATTATAGTACTTTCCCAACAAGTATCTCTGCCTCAATGGTAATCTCTGTCAGTTGGCTCCAGTCAATTTTGCTCTGATCAACGTGAAAGAGTAAGGGAGTCATGCTGAGTAGGGCTTGGAGTTGCTCTGTTGTGATAGTCTTAGTCAGAGAGGCCGTTTGGCTAGATAGGATGGTAAAGTGTTCTTGGAAATGATTTTTGATATCTTGATTAGAATAATCCTTGTTTGTCAGCTGGTCTTGTACCTTATGACGGATTTCCTTGAGGTGATTTTTAGTTGGAATAACCTTTATTAAGATGCCGTCTTTGGATAAAACGCGACGAAATTCTCCATAGTTGGCAGGTGAGAAGATATCAAGCAGGATATCCATACTGGCGTCTTTTATAGGAAGTCGTGCCAAGTCGCCAACGAACCAGTTGACTGCCCAGTTGGGTTCGCTCTTGGCAGCGATTTGGACTGAATCTTTGGAGATGTCAAAAGCATAGAAGGTTTTGTCAGGATGCCTTTCTTGGAGTTTGCGAGAATAGAATCCTTCACCACAACCGATATCTAAAATTGTTTTGGCATTTTTTGAGTTTGAAAGTAAATCAGAGACGACCTCTAGAATAGCCTGATAAAATCCAGCTTCTAGGATTTGTTGACGGTTTTGAAAATTTTCCTTGTCGTAGATAGCAGATTGCTTGATTTGAGGTGCCAGATTGACATAGCCGAATTTCGCCAAGTCAAAAGAATGACGGTTGTAGCACTTGAAACTAGTCTCTAGCAGAGTCAGATTTTCTTGACAGATAGGACAGGCAAAGGCAGTCGCAGAAGCAAAACGCTGAATTTTGGGTTTGAGATTTGTATTCATAGTTTAAGTGTATCAAAAGAGGCAAATGAAAGCAACTTTAGGAATAAGTAGATGGGAGATTCAGTAGAAATAAAACTAATTCTCCAATTTATGGAATGAAATTGCTTTTATATCTAAATTGCTATATAATAATGATAAGGAGGAAATAAGTATGTTAAAAGAAGTATTAAGCGTCGCAAAAGTTGCGAAAAAATCATCACTCTTTTTGGGTGGTGTCGCATTTGGTACCCTTGGTTTGAAAATCTTGGCAAGTAAGGAAGCTAAAAAAGGTTATTCTAAAGCTTTGGCTAAGGCTTATAAGTTAAAAGACGAGTTAGATGCATCTGTTTCTGTTGTGAAGCAACATGGAGACGATGTCTTGCAAGATGCCAAATATTTGTATGAGCAAGAGAAAAAAGAAGAGCAATTAGATAGCCTTATAGGGGAATAATATGTCTTTTAAAGTGCTACATAGAGGATACCAACATATCCGACTATCATCTTCTTTTTCACTCACCTTGGATATTCAAGACTATCTTCGTTCCTTGGCGAGAGATGAAAAGGGGATTGAGTCTATCCAGTTTTACATGGATCAACAGCACTTTACTCTACGCATAAAAGAAGGCTTTTCTGTATTAGATAATGCAGAAGCCTTTTTAAAAAGAATTGATAAAGGGAAAGTTTCTGAGTTGATGACTCTTCCCATTCGTAGAGAAGAGAGTGCTTATTCTATTGTTTCAGGTGCAGCGATTAAGCGTATACTTTTTCGTAGTTTTGTGCCGTATCCTATTCGTTATATATGGACTTGTTATCAGGCTTTGGGTTATATTAGAGAAGCCTATCAAACACTAGCGCGTAAGGAACTAACGATGGAGGTCTTGGACTGTTCGGCGATTTTATTGTCCTTATTTATGAACCAATCCAAGACGGCTAGCAATATCATGTTTATGCTTGATTTGGGGAATCATTTAGATCAGTGGTCCTTGAAAAAAACGGCAACAGATTTAGAACAAAGCCTTCTTGCAAAAGAGAGCGATGTATTTCTAGTACAGGGGGATACGGTTGTTAGTATCAAGAGTTCCGATGTTCAAATAGGAGATGTCTTGGTCCTATCTCAAGGAAATGAAATTCTGTTTGATGGACAAGTAGTTTCAGGTTTAGGTATGGTCAACGAAAGTTCCTTGACTGGAGAGAGTTTTCCAGTTGAAAAAAGAGAGTCTGATTTGGTTTGTGCAAATACAGTATTAGAAACTGGAGAGTTACGCATTCGTGTAACCGATAATCAGATGAACAGCCGGATTTTACAACTGATTGAGTTGATGAAGAAATCTGAAGAAAACAAGAGAACGAAACAACGCTATTTCATCAAGATGGCGGATAAGGTCGTTAAATATAATTTCTTGGGGGCTGGGCTAACTTACCTATTGACAGGTTCTTTTTCTAAGGCTATTTCTTTCCTATTAGTCGATTTCTCCTGCGCTTTGAAAATCTCTACTCCTGTAGCTTATTTGGCAGCTATCAAGGAGGGGTTGAACCGTGAAATGGTGATTAAGGATGGAGATGTTCTGGAGAAATATCTGGAAGTTGATACTTTCTTGTTTGATAAGACGGGAACAATCACAACTAGCTATCCGATAGTTGAAAAGGTGTTACCTTTTGGGGACTATAGTGAGGAAGATATTCTCAGAATCAGTGCCTGTCTTGAGGAACACATTTATCATCCTATTGCTAATGCCATCGTCAAGCAAGCTGAGATAGAGGGAATTGAACATGAGGAAATGCATGGGAAGCTCCAATATATCGCAAGCAAGGGGATCAAATCTCATATAGATGGGCAACCAGTTCTTATTGGAAATTATGTCTTGATGCAGGATGAGCAAATTCATATCAGTTCCGAGCAAAATGCTTTAATTGAAGAGTACAAGAGTCACTACAATCTCTTATTCTTAGCCTACCAGAATGAATTAATTGGAATGTTCTGCATCCATACTCCTTTGAGAAAAGAAGCTAAGGCAGCCTTGGAGAAACTTAAGGCACAAGGGAAAAAATTGATTCTGGCAACAGGGGACACCTTGGTTAGAACAGAGGAATTAGTCAAAGATTTGCCCTTTGATCAGGTCTATACAGACTTGAAACCTGATGGGAAATTTGAGTTAGTAGAGGAACTGCAGAAAGCAGGTCACACTATTTTGATGGTTGGGGATGGGTTGAATGACTCAGCTGCTCTAACCCTATCAGATATCGGTGTGGTGATGAATGAGAGTGCAGATATTTCTAAGCAGATGAGCGATATCTTATTGTTAGATAATCGTTTGGATTTCTTCCAAGAGTTGGATTCGCTATCATTATCTTTGCAAACACTCATCAAGAAGAATATTCAAGATACCGTTGTCGTAAATAGTAGTTTGATTGGCTTTGGCTTGTTTAATTGGCTCAGTCCTTCAAATCTCTCTATCTTACATAATCTAACAACCTTACGTATTGTACTGCGTAGCCTGTCTATTAAGGGATAGGTGGGGACTATTAACAGCAAAAAGGAGTTACCTTTCTCGAGGTTAACTCCTTTTTTTATAGGTAAATGTTGAACAGTTTAGTAAGTCAATACAAAGTATTTTTTCTTTCCACGACGGATAACAGTCAGTTCGTTTTCTAACTTATCTGCGTCACTCAAGACATAGTCAAGGTCTTGGATGCGGTCGCCGTTGACGTAGATAGCTCCGTTTTGAACATCTTCACGGGCTTGGCGTTTTGAGTTTACTACACCAGATGAGACGAGCAGTTCCACGATGTTGTGGTTTTCATCTGCTTGAACTTGGTAGTTTGGTACACCCCGAAGTCCTTGTTTGAGTTCTTTAACAGAAAGGTTTTTGATGTTTCCTGCAAAGAGTTGCTCAGTGATGTTGAGGGCTTCTTTGTAGGCTTCTTCGCCATGAACAAGTGTAACGACTTCACGAGCCAAAACTTTTTGTGCCAATCGTTCGTGTGGAGCCGCTTCAAATTGTTTATGGATGTCTTCAATCTCATCAAGTGACAAGAAAGTAAAGATTTTCAAGAAGCGAACAGCGTCAGCATCCATAACGTTCATCCAGAATTGGTACATTTCGTATGGAGAAGTCTTTTCAGAATTAAGCCAGACTGCATTTCCTTCTGATTTACCAAATTTCTTACCAGTTGCATCTGTGATCAGTGGAACAGTGATAACGTGGCCAGTCTTGTCAGCCTTACGACGAAGCAATTCAGTACCAGCTGTCATATTTCCCCATTGGTCAGAACCACCGATTTGTAGCGTTACGTTGTGTTCTTGGTTAAGGACGAAGAAATCGTACCCTTGCATGATTTGGTAAGCAAACTCAGTGTAAGAAATTCCTGTTTCGATCCGTTTTTTCACAGACTCCTTACTCATCATGTAGTTGACAGTAAAGTATTTTCCGATATCACGGAGGAAATCAATGAAGCTGATGCTGCCAAACCAGTCGTAGTTGTTGACCATGACAGCCTTGTTTTCACCATTTTCAAAGTCAAGAAAACGAGAAAGTTGTCCTTGGATAGACTTGACCCAGCCATCTACTGTGTCTTTTGTTTGGAGACTACGTTCAGCATCTTTGAAGGACGGATCTCCGATGAGACCTGTAGCACCGCCAACGAGCGCATAAGGTTTGTGACCTGCTAGTTGCAAGCGACGACTTGTTAAGATTGCGACAAGGTGGCCTAGGTGAAGGCTGTCAGCAGTTGGATCGTAGCCAGTATAATAAGAAACTTGACCTTCTTCTAGGGCTTTACGCAAAGCTTCTTCATCAGTCGTTTGAAAAATCAAACCACGCTCTTTTAGCTCATCAAAAATGTGCATGTGTCTTTTCTCCTTTATAAAATATTGTTTCTACCTATTGTATCACAAACTTGGGCAATAGCCTAGTAGAATAGGGAAGAAAGTGGCTATTTTATTGAAAGTTTACCTTTTATGGTATAATAGAAAGAGCGAGGATATTCATGAAAGAAAGAATCAGTGAATTAAAAACAAAAATGTTGAACATTTTTCAACAAGGTGCCCTGAGGAAAAAACAAGAGGGTAAGAAACATAAAAAGTCTAGTTCAGTAAATCAGCCGATTGGAGTCGGATCTATTTTTGCGAAAATTTTGAGAGGTATTAAAGTGACCTTTAATACTCTTTTTATCCTAGGCTTTATCGGTGGGCTTTTTGGTGCTGGTCTAGCTATTGGTTATGGAGTTGCTTTGTTTGACAAGGCTAAGGTCCCTCAAGCAGAGGAGTTGTTGAAGCAAGTTAAGAATATTGCTTCCATATCAGAAATCACTTATTCTGACGGTAGTACAATCGCTTCGATTGAGGGGGATTTGCTACGTACTTCTGTCGGCTCAGATGCTATCTCTGATAACTTGAAGAGGGCTATCATTGCGACAGAGGATGAACATTTTAACGAACACCATGGAGTTGTACCTAAGGCTGTTATTCGTGCGACTCTGGGAACATTTGTTGGTCTGGGGTCGTCCAGTGGAGGTTCGACCTTAACGCAGCAGGTCATCAAACAGCAGGTTGTTGGAGACGCTCCGACATTGGCTCGTAAGGCAACAGAGATTGTCGATGCACTTGCTTTAGAAAGAGTGATGGGGAAAGATGAGATTCTAACAGCCTATCTCAATATCGCTCCTTTTGGTAGAAATAATAAAGGGCAAAACATTGCAGGTGCTCAGCAAGCAGCAGAAGGAATTTTCGGTGTAGAAGCAAGTAAATTGAGCGTACCACAAGCTGCGTTTATCGCAGGTTTGCCCCAGAGTCCTATTAGTTATTCTCCTTATGAATCTGACGGCAGTATGAAGAGTGATGAGGATATGGCTTTGGGAATCAAGCGCGCTAAGGACGTGCTGTACAATATGTATCGCACAGGTGCATTAAGCCAGGAAGATTACCAACAGTATAAGGATTATGATTTTAAAAAAGATTTCCTACCATCGGGTAGTGTGAGTACTGCTTCTCGCGGGTATCTTTACTTTGCGACTCTAGCCGAAGCTGTAGATAGGATGTATGACTATTTGATTCAGCAAGATAATGTTTCTAGTCAAGAATTGAAAAATGAATCTATTCAGAAAGCTTATCGTGATTTAGCAACTAAAGAAATTGAAAATGGTGGGTATAAAGTTACTACAACTATCAATAAAAATATCCACACAGCTATGCAGAATGCTGTTGCTAGTTATGGCCGACTAGTGGATGACTCGACAGGACAGCCTGAAGTGGGGAATGTTTTGATGGATAACAAAACAGGGGCTATCCTTGGGTTTGTCGGTGGTCGAAATTATCAAGAAAATCAGAATAATCACGCCATCGATACCAAACGATCCCCTGCTTCCACAACCAAACCTCTCTTGGCCTATGGTATCGCTATTGATCAGGGACTTATGGGGAGTGCAAGCATCTTGTCGAACTATCCGACAAATTTCTCTAACGGGAATCCGATTATGTATGTCAATAGCCCTGGTACGGCTATGATGACTCTTGGAGAAGCTCTTAATTATTCATGGAATATACCGGCCTATTGGACCTACCGCACGCTTCGAGAGAAGGGTGTTGATGTGAAAGGTTACATGGAAAAAATGGGTTATGAAATTCCAGAATATGGTATTGAAAGTTTACCTATGGGTGGAGGAATTGAGGTCACAGTTGCCCAGCACACCAACGGTTATCAGACCATAGCTAACAATGGTGTTTATCAACAGAAACACATGATTGCTAAGATAGAGTCTCCTGATGGCCGAGTGGTTTATGAATATAAATCTCAACCTGTTCAGGTTTATTCTAAGGCAACAGCGACTATTATGCAGAGTTTACTCCGTGATGTCATTTCATCTCGTATTACTTCTAGTTTCCAGTCAGACTTATCGTCTATTAATCCTAGTCTAGCAAGTGCAGATTGGATTGGAAAAACGGGTACAACGAATGAAGACGAGAACATGTGGCTCATGCTTTCGACACCTAGATTGACTTTAGGAGGTTGGTTAGGTCATGATGATAATCGACCACTTGCTAAAGGTGCAGGTCACTACCGAAATGCGAATTATATGGCTCATTTGGTTAATGCTATTCAACAAGCTGAACCAGGTATTTGGGGAAATGAGCGCTTTAATCTTGATTCTAGTGTCACAAAATCACAGGTGCTAAAATCAACAGGGCAAAAGCCGGGCAAGGTCTCAATCAATGGAAAGGAAGTTGATATTTCAGGGTCTACAGTAACAAGTTACTGGGCTACAAAAGAAGGAGCACCAGTCACTACTTACAGATTTGCGATTGGGGGTAGCGATGCAGACTATCAGAATGCTTGGAAGAGTATTCTAGGAAATCTCCCTAGTTTGACATTACCAAATGTAAATAATAACTCTGGAACAAGATCATCAACAGGAACTTCTAGGTCTAATCGATAATATAGAGTAGTAGCAAGGATAAAAATGTTCTATCCTTGCTACTTTTTTCTTTTTCATTTTCATGTTAAAATAAATATATGAATCAATATCAGAAAAAGATTGTTAAGGGGACAATCTATTCACTATTATCAGGTTTAATCTGGGGGATTTGCGGGATTTTAGGAGAGTATTTCTTTACTCATTATAAAGTATCTTCGGGCTGGATTACTTCTATGCGTTTACTGGTAGCCGGAAGTCTTGTTTTGATCCTATCAGCCTTTCAGTTACGTAGGAAGTTAGTCGATATTTGGCGAGATAAGAAAAATTATCTACCCTTTTTAGCTTATGCTATTTTGGGGATTTTTTCTGTGCAGTTTTTCTTTTATCTATGCGTTGAGTACTCAAATGCGACAACTGCGACTATTTTACAATTTATCAGTCCAGTTTTTATCCTATTTTACAATCGAATGGTTTACAAAAAGAAGGCGTCTCTTAGTGCTATCCTATATGTTTTGATTGCCATGCTGGGTGTGTTTTTAATGGCTACTAGAGGAGATTTATCGCAGCTGTCTATGACTCCCTTGGCTTTGATAACTGGCTTGCTCAGTGCAGTTGGAGTCATGTTTAATGTTATCTTGCCACAGCCTTTTGCCAAGCGATATGGCTTTATACCGACAGTTGGTTGGGGGATGATTATAGCGGGATTATTTAGTAACCTACTCCATCCAGTCTATCGTATTACTTTTCAGTTAGATATTGTGAGTGTGTTGATTTGTTTAACGATAGCTGTATTCGGGACTGCATTTGCTTTCTTTATTTCGATGAAGGCGGTATCCCTTGTATCTCCTTTGGTTGTATCAGTGGTGAGTGCTAGTGAGCCACTTTCTTCAGCTTTACTGAGCGTTCTCTTTCTTGGTCTAGTTATGGATGGATTTCTAGCTTTGTCTATGGTGTTGATTATTGTTCCTATGATTTTCTTGTCTGTAGAAGAAGCTAAGGGGAGAAATTAAAGAGGGTTATTTTAATAGTTGAGGCTTCAAATTTGAGGCCTTTTTTGGTAGAATAGGTATCATTAAAATGAACTAGGAGGCGCCTATGACTGCTACAAAAATGAACGCACAAGAAATTATCCAATTTATCGCCAATGCTGAAAAGAAAACCAGTGTTAAAGTAACCTTTGAGGGACAACTCGCAACTGCTGTACCAAGCTCTGTTGTTAAACTAGGGAATGTCCTATTTGGAGACTGGGAAGATGTGGCTCCGCTTCTCGATGGCTTGGTAGAAAATCAAGACTATGTTGTTGAGCAAGATGCTCGTAATTCTGCAGTTCCTTTGCTAGATAAACGTGCTATCAACGCTCGTATCGAGCCAGGTGCTATTATCCGTGACCAGGTTGAAATTGGTGCCAATGCTGTTATCATGATGGGGGCTGTTATCAATATCGGTGCTGAAATTGGTGCAGGAACCATGATTGATATGGGTGCTATCCTTGGTGGCCGTGCCATCGTTGGGAAAAACAGTCACGTTGGTGCAGGTGCGGTTTTGGCAGGTGTGATTGAGCCAGCTAGCGCAGAACCAGTCCGTGTTGGAGACAATGTTCTCATCGGTGCCAATGCAGTGGTTATCGAAGGAGTCCAAATCGGTAGTGGTTCAGTTGTTGCAGCAGGAGCCATTGTTACCCAAGATGTCCCAGAAAACGTAGTAGTAGCAGGTGTTCCAGCTCGCATTATCAAAGAGATTGATGCCCAAACCCAACAAAAAACAGCGCTAGAGGATGCGCTTCGTACCTTATAATTGTAAAAGTAATCAAGAGGCGGAACCCTTCTTCCAGCCTCTTTCTGCTATATCGGAGGATAGATAGATGTTAGATTTGATTCAGACTAGACGAGATTTGCACCAGATTCCAGAGATTGGCTTGGAGGAATTCAAAACTCAGGCATATTTGCTGGATGTGATTGAGAAATTGACTGCGGGCAAGGATTTTGCCCAAGTTCGAACTTGGCGGACAGGTATTTTGGTCTATTTGCAGGGAAGTCAGCCAGAGCGGACCATTGGTTGGCGAACAGATATTGATGGTCTGCCTATCGTCGAACAAACAGGACTACCTTTTTCTTCCCAACACCAAGGTCGCATGCATGCTTGTGGACATGATTTCCACATGACTATTGCTTTGGGCTGTCTTGAGCGAGCCCTTGAGGAGCAACCAAAGAACAATCTGCTCTTTCTGTTTCAACCTGCTGAAGAAAATGAAGCTGGTGGCATGCTCATGTATGAGGATGGCGCTTTTGGAGACTGGTTGCCAGACCAGTTTTATGGACTTCATGTTCGGCCAGATTTGAAGGTTGGTCAGATTGCGACCAATACTCATACACTCTTTGCAGGGACTTGCGAGGTGAAGATTCGTTTCAAAGGCAAAGGAGGACACGCAGCCTTTCCACATGAAGCTAATGATGCCTTGGTAGCTGCTAGTTACTTTGTGACCCAGGTGCAGTCAGTAGTCAGTCGCAATGTTAACCCAATTGAGGGTGCAGTGGTGACCTTTGGAGTTTTCCAAGCTGGAACAACCAACAATGTTATCTCAGACACAGTCTTTTTGCATGGAACTATTCGGGCCTTGACTCAGGATATGAGTCTCTTGGTGCAAAAGAGGGTCAAAACAGTTGCAGAAGGCGTTGCAGCTGCCTTTGGTATGGAAGTCGAAGTGGAACTCAAACAAGGGGGTTACTTGCCTGTTGAGAACCATCCAGCCTTGGCGCGTGAACTGATGGATTTCTTTGAAGAAAAAGATGGAATTGAGTTGATTGATATCGAACCTGCTATGACAGGTGAGGACTTTGGTTATCTCCTTTCAAAAGTTGATGGCGTTATGTTCTGGTTAGGTATTGATAGTCCCTACGCCCTTCATCACCCTCAGATGAATCCCAAGGAAGAAGCCTTAGCCATTGGGGTGGATGCGGTTTCTAGTTTCCTGAAAAAGAAGGCAGCAGAGTAGAGGAATTGTCTATGAAAGCAGAATTACGCAAGCAAGTCTTGCAAGAAATGAAGGCTATATCTCAAGAGCAAAAACAGGCTATAGACCAATCTTTAACCGAGCGATTGTTACAACACCCCTTTTACCAAGAAGCCAAGGTCATCGCAACCTATCTCTCTTTTCCTCATGAATTTCAAACACAGGAACTGATTGAGCAGGCGCTGAAGGACGGCAAGAAGGTTTTGATACCCAAAACTTATCCCAAGGGGCGCATGGACTTTGTGGTCTATGATTCGCAACAGTTGGTAAAAACTTCTTTTGGATTACTGGAGCCACAGGGAAATTTGGAAGTGGTGGATGCCTCTCAGATTGATTTGATTCATGTTCCTGGTCTGGCTTTTACGACGAAAGGATATCGGATAGGATACGGTGGAGGCTATTATGACCGCTATCTGGAACATTTTTCTGGTCATACTTTGAGTACGATATATCCTTGTCAAATTCAGGACTTTATCCCTGAAAACCATGATATTCCTGTTCAGGAGGTATTAATTGATGAAGGAAATCTTTGATAGACGTTATCCTGTGACGAGTTTCTTTCTTTTTGTGACGGCCTTGGTATTTTTACTAATGTTGATCACTGCAGGCAGAAACTTTGACAGGGCAGATACATTATTTCGATTTGGAGCCATGTATGGGCCAGCTATTCGCCTCTTTCCTGAGCAGGTTTGGCGTCTCTTCTCTGCCATTTTTGTTCATATTGGGTGGGAACATTTCATTGTCAATATGCTTTCGCTCTATTATCTTGGTAGGCAGGTAGAGGGAATTTTCGGATCCAAGAAGTTTTTCTTTCTCTATCTCTTATCAGGAATGATGGGCAATCTCTTCGTTTTTGTATTTAGTCCAAAATCCTTAGCAGCAGGAGCTTCTACTTCTCTCTATGGACTATTTGCTGCGATTATTGTTCTTCGCTATGCTACGCGTAATCCTTATATCCAGCAGTTGGGGCAATCCTATCTGACACTTTTTGTGGTTAACATTATTGGAAGTGTTCTGATTCCAGGAATTAGCCTAGCAGGACATATCGGTGGTGCAGCCGGCGGAGCATTTCTAGCAGTTATCTTTCCAGTTCGAGGTGAAAGACGGATGTATAGTACCAGCCAGAGGTTAGGAGGGGTAGTGTTGTTCGTAGGACTCGCAGTTTTGCTTTTCTACAAGGGAATGGGGCTGTGACGACTAATATGTAAACTTGAATAAGAAAAAAGCTACTTAAAAAATGAGTAGCTTTTAATGTGACTTGGAACCATTCGAAACAACACAGCAAGTTAAAATAAGGCTTTGTATGTAGATGATTTGAGAAAGTGAGCGCCCATTCTATCGCGAAGAAGTCATTTGTAAATAAGTTTTTTTGCAGAAAATTGAGAATGGTGTGCTTTTTTATTTCTTTTGTATCGTAAGTTTCTAGAATATAGTGTTGTATCAGTCTTATTATATATTTTAAAAATAGAAAATGTTATAATATTAGAAATTGATTGAAGAATTATTAGAATAAAAGAGGTATAAAGTTGGAAAATTGTGTTTACATTATTTCAGGCCCCCCAGGCGTTGGGAAAAGTACTGTTAGTAAAGAGTTAGCTTATTCTTTTGATAAAAGTGCAGTTATAGAGGGGGATTTGATTTACTTAATGATTAAAGGTGGTATAGTGGCTCCCTGGGAAGATGAGGGCTATTACATGGATTTGTTTTGGGACAATATCATCAGCTTGACCAATAATTTTATAACTCGAGGCATCTCTGTCGTAATAGAGTATGTCATTTTTGAATACCAACTGAAGAAAATTGCATCTTTCTTAAAAGAAAAACAAATTGGTCTAAAATATTGTGTCTTAATGGCCGAAGAAAAAACCTTGAAAGATAGGGATGATTCTCGAAAAGAAATTGAAAGAGTGGGCAACTTATCAATACAAGCAAGAAGTGAGTTTCTAGCTAAAAATAAGGAGAAGGAAAAACATTTTCTGTATACAGATGATTTAGACGTCCCCAAAATAGCAAATATCATTAAAACTTCAAATCGATTTTTGATTGAAAATCTGTAATCCATCATTAAGGACCGAAGTTGAGTTGGTAGATTTAGAGACATATCTCATAAATCTTTAAATTGTATGTAAATTTGTAAAATAATTAAGTCTCCAGCAAGTTGACTCTGGAGACTTAATTTATTAACTGGAAACTAATTCTATTCCCCCTCAGCCAATTCTTTTCCCAGTTGGATGAGGTAATCTTTCAAGTCATCTTTGACTTGTGGGTGCTTGAGGGCATAGTCAATAGATGTTTTCATAAAGCCAAACTTATCGCCAACGTCGTAACGAGCTCCTGTAAATTCGCGGGCGAAAACACGTTGTGTTTTATTAAGCGTATCAATAGCGTCGGTAAGCTGGATCTCATTTCCAGCACCGGGAGCTTGATTTTCGAGGATTTCAAAAATTTCTGGTGTGAGCAGATAGCGTCCGATGATTGCCAAATCACTTGGAGCATCTTCTGGAGCTGGTTTTTCAACGAAAGTTTCGACACTGTAGAGACCATTAATCCCTTCACCCTGAGGAGCTATAACTCCATATGCTGAAACTTCTTCATGAGGGACAGGCATAACAGCAATTGTTGATGCGTGAGTCAACTCGTAATCATTCATCAATTGTTTTGTCAAAGGTACAGCGTTGTCATCTGTGATATCCATTAGGTCGTCACCCAGCATGACAACAAAGGGCTCATTCCCTACAAAAGCTTTGGCTTGTAAGACAGCATCTCCAAGACCACGAGGATGGCTTTGACGGATAAAGTGAAGGCGAATGCCAGTTGTTTCGTCTACCAATTTTAGCAAGTCATGTTTGCATTTTTCTTTGAGGTTGTACTCAAGCTCAAAGTTTGAGTCAAAGTGGTCTTCAATAGAACGTTTTGATTTACCAGTAACAACCAGAATATCTTCAATACCTGATTTAAGAGCTTCTTCTACGATAAATTGGATAGTTGGTTTGTCTACAATTGGCAACATTTCTTTAGCAAGTGCTTTGGTTGCTGGTAAAAATCGAGTCCCGAGTCCAGCGGCAGGGATGACTGCCTTTCTAACTTTTGATGTCATAAGAATCCTTTCTTTAGAGGGTTAAGACCACTCATTTTCTGCTTTAAATTCATTGTTCATGATGTCATAAATGGCATCTTTGATATTGGTTCCGTGGTAGATAACTTGGTAAATGGCCTGTGTAATGGGCATATAGACTCCAAGTTCTTGCGCTAGTTCATAGGCTGCTCTAGTTGTTGAGATTCCTTCAATCACCATGCCCATATTGGCCTCGATATCAGCTAGGGATTCTCCCCGACCAAGAGCATCTCCGGCTCTCCAGTTACGAGAGTGGATGGAGGTTCCCGTTACGATCAAGTCTCCTACACCAGACAAGCCACTATAGGTCAATGGACTGGCACCGAGTGCTACTCCTAAGCGGGTAATTTCTGCCAAGCCTCGAGCGATGATGGCTGCCTTAGCATTGTCACCAAATCCCAAACCATGTAAAGCTCCAGCACCGACAGCGATAATATTTTTAAGAGCACCGGCAGTTTCGACTCCAATAACATCCGTATTGGTATAAAGTCGGAAGTAGTGATTGCTAAAGAGTTTTTGAACGTATTGAGCTGTTTGTAAATCTTTAGAAGCAGCAGTGATTAAAGTTAGGTCACGCACAATGGTTTCTTCTGCATGACTAGGGCCTGAAACAACGACAATATCACTGCGGAGATGTTCAGGAATTTCTTCTTCAAGAATGGTTGATAATCGTTTATGGCTATCAGGTTCTAATCCCTTTGATGCGTGCATGATGATAGCCTTATGGTCTAAGGTTTTTGCAACTTGTTGGGCAACAAGTCGTGTCACTTTTGTTGGGACAACAAACAAAATCGCATCTACATCTTTCAGTGCCTCTGATAAGTCGGTGTAGGCAATGATATTTTCATCTAGAACGACATCTTTAAAGTAGTGTTTGTTAGTATGATTGGTATTAATTTCATTGATTTGTTCGGGAAGATTTCCCCAAATACGTACCTCGTGTCCATTGTCATTTAAGACTTGTGAAAGGGCAGTTCCCCAAGAACCAGGCCCCAAGACGGCGATGGTTTGTTTTTCCATATTCCCCTCCTTTATAACCTTCTTTTTACTATTTTACCATAAAAACCTTTATCATGCATTACTGTAGATGAAAGCGCACTAATTTGTATCAAGGAGACTTCTTTGACAAGTTCCCACTTTTTTGCTAGAATAACATCACACAAACAGAATGAGAAGGAGCTGACGTATTGTCGCTCCCTTTTGTCTATTTTTTAAGGAGAAAGTATGCTGATTCAGAAAATCAAAACCTACAAGTGGCAGGCCTTAGCTTCGCTTCTGATGACAGGCTTGATGGTTGCTAGTTCACTTCTGCAACCGCGTTATCTGCAGGAAGTGTTAGACGCCCTCCTTGCTGGGAAATATGAAGCCATTTATAGTATCGGGGCTTGGTTGATTGGTGTGGCCTTGGTCGGTCTGGTTGCTGGCGGGCTCAATGTTGTCCTCGCAGCCTATATTGCCCAAGGGGTTTCATCTGACCTTCGGGAGGATGCCTTCCGTAAAATACAAACCTTTTCTTATGCCAATATTGAACAGTTTAATGCGGGAAATCTAGTCGTTCGTATGACAAACGACATCAACCAGATTCAGAACGTCGTCATGATGACCTTCCAAATTCTTTTTAGACTTCCACTCTTGTTCATCGGTTCGTTTATCCTTGCGGTTCAAACTTTACCGTCTCTGTGGTGGGTGATTGTTCTCATGGTGATCTTGATTTTTGGTTTGACTGCTGTCATGATGGGAATGATGGGGCCTCGTTTTGCCAAGTTTCAAACCCTTCTTGAGCGCATCAATGCCATTGCCAAGGAAAATCTGCGTGGCGTTCGCGTGGTCAAGTCTTTTGTCCAAGAAAAAGAGCAGTTTGCTAAGTTTACGGAGGTTTCAGACGAGCTTCTCGGTCAAAATCTTTACATCGGTTATGCCTTTTCAGTAGTGGAACCTTTCATGATGTTGGTCGGTTATGGGGCGGTATTCCTCTCTATTTGGCTAGTTGCAGGGATGGTTCAGTCGGAACCGTCAGTTGTTGGCTCCATTGCTTCCTTTGTCAATTACCTGAGCCAGATTATCTTTACCATTGTTATGGTTGGATTTTTGGGAAATTCTGTCAGTCGTGCCATGATTTCTCTGCGTCGTATTAGAGAAATTCTTGATGCAGAGCCAGCCATGACCTTCAAGGATGTCCCAGATGAAGAGTTGGTTGGAAGTCTTAGCTTTGAAAATGTGACCTTTACCTATCCAATGGACAAGGAACCAATTCTGAAAGATGTGAGCTTTACTATTGAACCTGGTCAGATGGTTGGTGTAGTTGGAGCCACTGGTGCAGGAAAATCAACCTTGGCTCAATTGATTCCACGTCTCTTTGACCCGCAGGAAGGGGCTATCAAAATCGGAGGCAAGGATATTCGAGAATTGAGTGAAGGGACCCTGCGTAAAGCTGTCTCTATCGTTCTCCAACGTGCCATTCTCTTTAGTGGAACGATTGCAGATAACTTGAGACAGGGCAAAGGAGATGCCACTCTATTTGAAATGGAGCGTGCAGCCAATATTGCTCAGGCTAGCGAATTTATTCATCGTATGGAAAAAACCTTTGAAAGTTCAGTTGAGGAACGAGGGACCAATTTCTCTGGTGGGCAAAAGCAAAGGATGTCGATTGCGCGTGGAATTGTCGGCAATCCACGTATTCTGATTTTTGACGATTCGACCTCAGCCTTGGATGCTAAGTCAGAGCGCCTGGTTCAAGAAGCCTTGAATAAGGACTTGAAGGGAATAACAACCATTATCATCGCGCAAAAGATTAGCTCGGTTGTTCACGCGGATAAAATCTTGGTTCTAGATCAAGGCCGATTGATTGGTCAAGGCACGCATGCAGACTTAGTTGCCAACAATGCCGTTTACCGTGAAATCTACGAAACACAGAAGGGAAAGGAGGAGTAAAATGAAGACAGTTCAATTTTTTTGGAATTATTTTAAGGTCTACAAGTTCTCATTTGTGGTTGTTATCTTGATGCTGGTTCTATCAACTCTTGCCCAAGCCCTCTTTCCGGTCTTTTCTGGACAAGCGGTGACGCAGTTAGCTAATTTAGTTCAAGCTTATCAAGATGGCAATCCAGAACTTGTCTGGCAAAGTCTATCAGGAATCATGGTCAATCTTGGTCTGCTAGTTTTGGTTCTGTTTATCTCCAGTGTGATATACATGTGTCTCATGACGCGCGTGATTGCAGAGTCGACCAACGAAATGCGAAAAGGCCTCTTTGGGAAGCTTGCCCGATTGACGGTTTCTTTTTTTGACCGTCGACAAGATGGCGATATCCTGTCTCGTTTTACCAGTGATTTGGATAATATCCTCCAAGCCTTTAATGAAAGTCTGGTTCAGGTCATGAGCAATATTGTTTTATACATTGGTCTGATTCTTGTCATGTTTTCGAGAAATGTGACGCTGGCCCTCATCACCATTGCCAGCACACCAGTGGCCTTCCTTATGTTGATTTTCATCGTAAAAATGGCACGCAAATACACCAACCTCCAGCAGAAAGAGGTAGGGAAGCTCAACGCCTATATGGATGAGAGTATCTCAGGCCAAAAAGCCGTGATTGTGCAAGGAATTCAAGAGGATATGATGGCAGGATTTCTTGAACAAAATGAGCGCGTGCGCAAGGCAACCTTTAAAGGAAGAATGTTCTCAGGAATTCTTTTCCCTGTCATGAATGGGATGAGTCTGGTCAACACAGCCATCGTTATCTTTGCTGGTTCAGCTGTACTTTTGAATGATAAGTCTATTGAAACAAGTACAGCCCTAGGTCTGATTGTTATGTTTGCCCAATTTTCACAGCAGTACTATCAGCCTATTATCCAAGTTGCGGCTAGTTGGGGAAGTCTTCAGTTGGCCTTTACGGGGGCTGAACGGATTCAGGAAATGTTTGACGCAGAGGAAGAAATCCGACCTGAAAAGGCTCCAATCTTCACTAAGTTACAAGAAGGTGTTGAAATTAGTCATATTGATTTTTCATACTTGCCTGATAAACCTATTTTGAAAGATGTCAGCATTTCCGCTCCGAAAGGCCGGATGACCGCGGTTGTTGGTCCGACAGGTTCAGGGAAAACGACTATTATGAATCTTATCAATCGCTTTTATGATGTTGATGCTGGTGGTATTTATTTTGACGGCAAAGACATTCGTGACTATGATTTAGATAGTCTTAGAAGCAAGGTGGGAATTGTTTTGCAAGATTCGGTCCTATTTAGCGGAACGATTCGAGACAATATCCGTTTCGGTGTACCAGATGCTAGTCAAGAAATGGTTGAGGTAGCAGCCAAGGCAACCCACATTCACGACTATATCGAAAGCTTACCTAACAAATACGATACTCTTATAGATGATGACCAGAGCATCTTCTCGACAGGGCAGAAACAATTGATTTCTATCGCTCGAACCCTGATGACAGATCCAGAAGTTCTCATTCTCGATGAAGCAACTTCAAACGTAGATACGGTGACAGAAAGCAAGATTCAGCATGCCATGGAGGCGGTTGTAGCAGGCAGAACCAGTTTTGTCATTGCCCATCGTTTGAAGACCATCCTCAATGCAGACCAGATTATTGTCCTCAAAGATGGAGAAGTCATTGAACGTGGTAATCACCATGAACTCTTAAAACTAGGTGGATTCTACTCAGAACTCTATTACAATCAATTTGTCTTTGAGTAAGAAAAAAGTTGTCCTATGCGGGCAGTTTTTTCTTATCCATAAAAAATATTTATCACGACCTTAAAAAAAACATATTAGACGAAAGACGTTTTGAGTGATAAGATAGGACTATCGTTATACTCAATGAAAATCAAAGAGCAAACTAGGAAGCTAGCCGTAGGTTGCTCAAAGCACTGCTTTGAGGTTGTAGATAGAACTGACGAAGTCAGTAACATATATACGATAAGGCGACGCTGACGTGGTTTGAAGAGATTTTCGAAGAGTATTAACATTCGAAAGGAGAGACATCATGACTAGAACGGTTGTAGGAGTTGCTGCAAATCTATGTCCCGTAGATGCAGAGGGCAAAAACATTCATTCATCTGTATCTTGTAGATTCGCAGAGAGCATTCGTCAAGTCGGTGGTCTCCCTTTAGTCATTCCTGTTGGTGATGAGTCAGTTGTACGCGATTATGTGGAAATGATTGACAAACTCATTTTGACAGGTGGACAAAATGTCCACCCTCAGTTTTATGGAGAGAAAAAGACCATCGAGAGCGATGATTACAATCTAGTGCGTGATGAATTTGAATTGGCCCTCTTGAAAGAAGCGCTTCGTCAGAATAAACCAATTATGGCAATCTGTCGCGGTGTTCAACTCGTCAATGTTGCCTTTGGTGGAACCCTCAATCAAGAAATAGAAGGTCACTGGCAAGGATTACCTTTCGGAACATCTCATTCTATTGAGACAGTAGAAGGAAGCGTGGTGGCCAAGCTGTTTGGAAAAGAAAGTCAGGTTAACTCAGTCCATCGTCAAAGCATTAAAGATTTGGCACCTAATTTCCGTGTAACTGCTATTGATCCAAGAGACCAAACCATCGAAGCGATTGAGTCTATCGACGAACACCGCATTATCGGGTTGCAGTGGCATCCAGAGTTTCTGGTTAATGAAGAAGATGGCAATTTAGAATTATTTGAGTATTTATTGAATGAACTGTAACGACTGGTGTATCTGGTCGTTCTTTATTTTATTTTTTCAATTTTTTTGAATGTGGATTTTTACGCAAACGTTTGAATTCTGATAAAAATTGGAGAAATTCGACAAAAAAACTTGAAAAAAACGAAGGCAAGCGTTATGATAGAAAAGAAGAAATATTGGAGGAATAACATGTCACATATTAAATTTGATTATTCAAAAGTTTTAGACAAATTTGTTGCACCACATGAAGTGGAATACATGCAAGCACAAGTTACAACTGCTGACGAAATGATTCGTAAAGGAACTGGTGCTGGTAGCGACTTCCTAGGATGGTTGGATCTTCCTGAAAACTATGACCGCGAAGAATTTGACCGCATCTTGAAAGCTGCTGAGCAAATCAAGTCAGATAGTGATGTTTTGGTTGTTATAGGTATCGGTGGATCTTACCTTGGTGCCAAAGCAGCAATCGACTTCTTGAACCACCACTTTGCAAACTTGCAAACAAAAGAAGAGCGCAAGGCTCCACAAATCCTTTACGCAGGAAACTCAATCTCATCTACTTACCTTGCTGACTTGGTAGAGTACGTAGCTGACAAAGATTTCTCAGTAAACGTGATTTCTAAATCAGGTACAACAACTGAACCAGCTATCGCCTTCCGTGTCTTCAAAGAACTCTTGGTTAAGAAATACGGTCAAGAAGAAGCCAACAAACGTATATACGCTACAACTGACCGCCAAAAAGGTGCTGTTAAGGTTGAAGCAGATGCCAACGGTTGGGAAACATTCGTTGTTCCAGATGACATCGGTGGACGCTTCTCAGTATTGACAGCAGTTGGATTGCTTCCAATCGCTGCATCAGGTGCAGATATCAAAGCCCTTATGGAAGGTGCCAACGTAGCTCGTAAGGATTATACTTCAGACAAGATTGCTGAAAATGAAGCTTACCAATACGCAGTCGTTCGTAACATCCTTTACCGTAAAGGCTACGTTACTGAAATCTTGGTAAACTACGAGCCATCACTTCAATACTTCTCAGAATGGTGGAAACAATTGGCTGGTGAGTCAGAAGGGAAAGACCAAAAAGGTATTTACCCAACTTCAGCTAACTTCTCAACTGACTTGCACTCACTTGGTCAATTTATCCAAGAAGGAACTCGTATCATGTTTGAAACAGTTGTCCGTGTTGATAAACCACGCAAGAACGTGATTATCCCTAGCTTGGAAGAAGATCTTGACGGACTTGGTTACCTTCAAGGAAAAGACGTTGACTTTGTAAACAAAAAAGCGACTGACGGTGTTCTTCTTGCCCACACTGACGGTGATGTGCCAAACATGTACGTGACTCTTCCAAAGCAAGATGCTTTCACTCTAGGCTACACGATCTACTTCTTCGAATTGGCAATTGCCCTTTCAGGTTACTTGAATGCCATCAACCCATTTGACCAACCAGGTGTTGAAGCCTACAAACGTAACATGTTTGCCCTTCTTGGGAAACCAGGATTTGAAGAATTAAGCAAAGAACTTAACGCACGTCTATAATAGAAGAAAAGAGTGGTTTGTCCACTCTTTTTACTCTCTTTATTCATAGAAATTGGACTCAGCCAAGACTTGTGATATAATATAGAGAGCAAAAAGGCAGATGCCTAGAGATTTTATAGGAGAAACTATGTCAAAAGATATCCGCGTACGTTACGCACCAAGTCCAACAGGACTACTACACATCGGGAATGCCCGTACAGCATTGTTCAACTACTTGTATGCACGTCATCATGGTGGAACTTTTATTATTCGTATCGAAGATACTGACCGTAAACGTCATGTCGAGGATGGTGAACGTTCACAGCTTGAAAACCTTCGTTGGTTAGGTATGGATTGGGATGAAAGCCCAGAAACACATGAAAATTACCGCCAGTCTGAGCGTTTGGACTTGTATCAAAAATATATCGACCAACTGTTAGCTGAAGGAAAAGCCTACAAATCTTACGTTACAGAAGAAGAGTTGGCAGCTGAACGCGAACGCCAAGAAGCAGCTGGCGAAACACCACGCTACATCAATGAATACCTTGGTATGAGTGAAGAAGAAAAAGCAGCTTACATCGCAGAACGTGAAGCAGCAGGGATCATCCCAACTGTTCGCTTGGCTGTCAATGAGTCAGGTATATACAAGTGGCATGATATGGTCAAAGGTGATATCGAATTTGAAGGTGGCAATATCGGCGGTGACTGGGTTATCCAAAAGAAAGATGGTTACCCAACATACAACTTTGCCGTTGTTATCGATGACCACGATATGCAAATCTCTCATGTTATCCGTGGAGACGACCACATTGCTAATACACCAAAACAGCTCATGGTTTATGAAGCCCTTGGTTGGGAAGCTCCAGAGTTTGGTCATATGACCTTGATTATCAACTCTGAGACGGGTAAGAAGTTATCTAAACGTGATACTAATACACTTCAATTTATCGAAGATTATCGAAAGAAAGGTTACCTTCCAGAAGCAGTCTTTAACTTCATTGCTCTTCTTGGTTGGAACCCAGGTGGCGAAGATGAAATCTTCTCTCGTGAAGAACTCATTAAACTTTTCGATGAAAACCGCCTCAGCAAGTCACCAGCAGCCTTTGATCAGAAGAAACTCGACTGGATGAGTAATGATTATATCAAGAATGCAGACCTAGAAACTATCTTTGAAATGGCAAAACCATTCTTAGAGGAAGCAGACCGTTTAACTGACAAGGCTGAAAAACTAGTTGAACTCTATAAACCACAAATGAAATCAGTAGATGAGATTATCCCATTGACAGATCTCTTCTTCTCAGATTTCCCAGAATTGACAGAAGCAGAGCGTGAAGTCATGGCGGGGGAAACAGTCCCAACAGTTCTTGAAGTCTTCAAAGCAAAACTTGAGGCGATGACAGATGATGAATTTGTGACAGAAAATATCTTCCCACAAATTAAAGCAGTCCAAAAAGAAACAGGTATTAAAGGAAAAAATCTTTTCATGCCTATTCGTATTGCTGTTTCAGGTGAAATGCATGGACCAGAATTACCAGATACGATCTTCTTGTTAGGTCGTGAAAAATCAATTCAGCATATCGAAAATATGTTAAAAGAAATCTCTAAATAAGAAGGATGTAATAATGGACATCTGGGAAAAGATGTACGAAGAAGCACAGAAACTATACGATCCACATGAAGTATCTGATTTTGTTTATGCCAACCATGTTGTAGCCGCAGTAGAAGCAGAAGATGGACAAATATTTACAGGTTTCTGTATGGAGGGAACCTGTGGTGTATTCCATCTCTGCGCAGAACGGGCGGCCCTCTTCAATATGTACCAATTCTCAGGACAAACTAAAGTTAAGAAAGTATTAGCCTTTCGAGATAAACCACCTTATGGTGGAAGTTCAGCCATGCCTTGCGGTGCCTGTAGAGAATTCCTTTTAGAGCTTAATGCTGAAAATAAAGATGCAGAATTCATGATGGACTATAATATAAGAAAAACAGTTAAAGTCGCAGAACTAATCCCTTATTGGTGGGGAGAAGAACGTGCTTCTAAGTTTAATAATCAATAGAAGAGTCAGTATAATTCTGGCTCTTTTTACTTAGCTTGAAAAAAGATAAAAAAAGGTGTTGACAAAGTTAGAAAAGTGGGTATAATAGTAAGAGTTGAAAATAACAACTCTGGTCCGTTGGTCAAGGGGTTAAGACACCGCCTTTTCA
>NZ_RQZB01000018.1:0-36507 GCF_003859975.1 Streptococcus sp. OH4692_COT-348 | reverse complement strand
CCTTTAAAATGATTCATCGTCATTCCTCCTGCTATCTTTTTCTATTATTCTACCTTATTTGATAGTAGATTTAAAACTTTGCAACAGAACCCTTCTGTTCATGAAAGACCGACTACAAGACAAGAACAATATCATGATGAACAGACCTCAAAACAGTCTAATATTCAGACTTCATATAAGGAATCTCAACAAGCCAAACAAGAGCGTCCAGCAGTTAAGTCCGATTTTTCAAGTCCAAAAGTGGAACGCCAAGGCAATACCGTTCAAGAAAAAACCGTTCAAAAGCCAGCAACTTCAACCACTACAGCAGATAGAACTTCACAACGTCCAATCACAAAAGAACGTCCGTCTACTGTTCAAAGAGTACCACTACAAAATACAAGAAGTAGACCACCAATCAAAACCGCCACCATTAAGAAAGTCGGTAAGAAACCATGAAGTTGAAAACTTTAGTGATTGGTGGTTCTGGATTATTCTTGATGGTCTTCTCACTGCTTCTGTTTGTTGCCATTTTATTTTCAGATGAACAGGACAGCGGAATTTCCAATATTCATTATGGAGGTGTGAATGTTTCCGCAGAAGTGCTGGCTCATAAGCCTATGGTAGAAAAATATGCCAAAGAATATGGCGTTGAAGAATATGTCAACATACTTCTTGCGATTATACAGGTGGAATCGGGCGGTACTGCGGAAGATGTTATGCAGTCCTCGGAATCCCTCGGTCTTCCACCTAATTCATTGAGTACAGAAGAATCCATTAAGCAAGGTGTGAAGTATTTCAGTGAATTATTAGCCAGTAGCGAAAGGCTCAGTGTAGATTTAGAATCGGTTATCCAGTCCTACAATTATGGTGGTGGTTTCTTAGGGTATGTGGCTAATCGTGGAAATAAATATACCTTTGAACTGGCTCAAAGTTTCTCAAAAGAGTATTCAGGTGGCGAAAAAGTGTCTTACCCCAATCCCATAGCCATACCTATCAATGGGGGCTGGCGATACAACTATGGCAATATGTTTTATGTGCAACTGGTAACGCAGTATCTTGTCACAACAGAGTTTGATGATGATACGGTACAAGCCATCATGGACGAAGCACTGAAATATGAGGGCTGGCGATACGTTTACGGTGGAGCTTCCCCGACTACTTCTTTTGATTGTAGCGGACTGACACAATGGACGTATGGAAAAGCTGGAATTAACTTACCACGAACCGCACAACAGCAATATGATGTGACCCAGCATATCCCACTATCGGAAGCACAAGCTGGCGATTTGGTTTTCTTTCATTCTACCTATAACGCTGGCTCTTATATTACTCATGTTGGGCTATACCTTGGCAATAACCGTATGTTTCATGCAGGCGACCCAATCGGTTATGCCGACTTAACAAGCCCCTACTGGCAACAGCATTTAGTGGGAGCAGGACGAATCAAACAATGAGAAAGGAAGATATAATGATGAAATTTAGAAAAAATCAGAATAAAGAAAAACAGATACCAAAGGAAAAGAAACCTCGTGTCTACTATAAGGTCAATCCTCATAAAAAGGTTGTGATTGCCTTGTGGGTACTTTTAGGGCTTAGTTTCAGCTTTGCGATATTCAAGCACTTTACAGCTATAGATACTCATACTATTCACGAAACAACTATCATAGAAAAGGAATACGTTGATACTCATCATGTAGAAAATTTTGTAGAGAACTTTGCGAAAGTCTACTATTCATGGGAGCAATCCGATAAGTCCATTGATAATCGAATGGAAAGTCTAAAAGGCTATCTGACAGATGAACTTCAAGCTCTCAATGTTGATACAGTACGCAAAGATATTCCTGTATCGTCTTCTGTAAGAGGATTTCAGATATGGACGGTAGAGCCAACTGGCGACAATGAGTTTAATGTAACCTACAGTGTAGACCAGCTCATTACAGAGGGAGAAAATACAAAGACCGTCCACTCTGCTTATATAGTGAGTGTCTATGTAGATGGTTCTGGAAATATGGTACTGGTTAAGAATCCGACCATTACCAACATACCTAAGAAATCAAGTTATAAACCAAAAGCCATTGAAAGTGAGGGGACGGTTGATTCCATTACAACCAATGAAATCAATGAGTTTTTAACGACGTTCTTCAAGCTCTATCCTACAGCGACAGCCAGTGAACTTTCCTACTATGTGAATGACGGGATATTAAAACCAATCGGAAAAGAGTACATCTTTCAAGAACTGGTAAATCCTATTCACAATCGTAAGGATAATCAAGTCACGGTATCGCTGACAGTGGAGTATATCGACCAGCAGACCAAAGCAACGCAGGTATCTCAATTTGATTTGGTACTTGAAAAGAACGGGAGTAATTGGAAGATTATAGAATAACAAATATTGGTACATTATTACAGCTATTTTGTAATCACGTACTCTCTTTGATAAAAAATTGGAGATTCCTTGACAAATATGCTCTTACGTGCTATTATTTAAGTATCTATTTAAAAGGAGTTAATAAATATGCGGCAAGGTATTCTTAAATAAACTGTCAATTTGATAGTGGGAACAAATAATTGGATGTCCTTTTTTAGGAGGGCTTAGTTTTTTGTACCCAGTTTAAGAATACCTTTATCATGTGATTCTAAAGTATCCGGAGAATATCTGTATGCTTTGTATGCCTATGGTTATGCATAAAAATCCCAGTGATAAGAGTATTTATCACTGGGATTTTTATGCCCTTTTGGGCTTTTGAATGGAGGAAAATCACATGAAAATTATTAATATTGGAGTTTTAGCTCATGTTGATGCAGGAAAAACTACCTTAACAGAAAGCTTATTATATAACAGTGGAGCGATTACAGAATTAGGAAGCGTGGACAAAGGTACAACGAGGACGGATAATACGCTTTTAGAACGTCAGAGAGGAATTACAATTCAGACAGGAATAACCTCTTTTCAGTGGGAAAATACGAAGGTGAACATCATAGACACGCCAGGACATATGGATTTCTTAGCAGAAGTATATCGTTCATTATCAGTTTTAGATGGGGCAATTCTACTGATTTCTGCAAAAGATGGCGTACAAGCACAAACTCGTATATTATTTCATGCACTTAGGAAAATGGGGATTCCCACAATCTTTTTTATCAATAAGATTGACCAAAATGGAATTGATTTATCAACGGTTTATCAGGATATTAAAGAGAAACTTTCTGCCGAAATTGTAATCAAACAGAAGGTAGAACTGTATCCTAATATGTGTGTGACGAACTTTACCGAATCTGAACAATGGGATACGGTAATAGAGGGAAACGATGACCTTTTAGAGAAATATATGTCCGGTAAATCATTAGAAGCATTGGAACTCGAACAAGAGGAAAGCATAAGATTTCAGAATTGTTCTCTGTTCCCTCTTTATCATGGAAGTGCAAAAAACAATATAGGGATTGATAACCTTATAGAAGTGATTACGAATAAATTTTATTCATCAACACATCGAGGTCAGTCTGAACTTTGCGGAAAAGTTTTCAAAATTGAGTATTCGGAAAAAAGACAGCGTCTTGCATATATACGTCTTTATAGTGGCGTACTGCATTTGCGAGATTCGGTTAGAATATCGGAAAAGGAAAAAATAAAAATTACAGAAATGTATACTTCAATAAATGGTGAATTATGTAAAATCGATAAGGCTTATTCCGGGGAAATTGTTATTTTGCAGAATGAGTTTTTGAAGTTAAATAGTGTTCTTGGAGATACAAAGCTATTGCCACAGAGAGAGAGAATTGAAAATCCCCTCCCTCTGCTGCAAACGACTGTTGAACCGAGCAAACCTCAACAAAGGGAAATGTTACTTGATGCACTTTTAGAAATCTCCGACAGTGACCCGCTTCTGCGATATTATGTGGATTCTGCGACACATGAAATCATACTTTCTTTCTTAGGGAAAGTACAAATGGAAGTGACTTGTGCTCTGCTGCAAGAAAAGTATCATGTGGAGATAGAAATAAAAGAGCCTACAGTCATTTATATGGAAAGACCGTTAAAAAAAGCAGAGTATACCATTCACATCGAAGTTCCACCGAATCCTTTCTGGGCTTCCATTGGTCTATCTGTAGCACAGCTTCCATTAGGGAGCGGAGTACAGTATGAGAGCTCGGTTTCTCTTGGATACTTAAATCAATCGTTTCAAAATGCAGTTATGGAGGGGATACGCTATGGCTGTGAACAAGGATTGTATGGTTGGAATGTGACGGACTGTAAAATCTGTTTTAAGTATGGCTTATACTATAGCCCTGTTAGTACCCCAGCAGATTTTCGGATGCTTGCTCCTATTGTATTGGAACAAGTCTTAAAAAAAGCTGGAACAGAATTGTTAGAGCCATATCTTAGTTTTAAAATTTATGCGCCACAGGAATATCTTTCACGAGCATACAACGATGCTCCTAAATATTGTGCGAACATCGTAGACACTCAATTGAAAAATAATGAGGTCATTCTTAGTGGAGAAATCCCTGCTCGGTGTATTCAAGAATATCGTAGTGATTTAACTTTCTTTACAAATGGACGTAGTGTTTGTTTAACAGAGTTAAAAGGGTACCATGTTACTACCGGTGAACCTGTTTGCCAGCCCCGTCGTCCAAATAGTCGGATAGATAAAGTACGATATATGTTCAATAAAATAACTTAGTGTATTTTATGTTGTTATATAAATATGGTTTCTTGTTAAATAAGATGAAATATTTTTTAATAAAGATTTGAATTAAAGTGTAAAGGAGGAGATAGTTATTATAAACTACAAGTGGATATTGTGTCCTGTATGTGGAAATAAAACACGATTAAAGATAAGGGAAGATACTGAATTAAAAAAATTCCCCCTCTATTGTCCGAAATGCAGACAAGAAAATTTAATTGAAATAAAGCAGTTCAAAGTAACTGTGATTACAGAGCCAGACGCAAAGACGCAGAGCCGATAAAATGAGATTAATACAATCTCATTTTATCGGCTCTTTCCGTTATGTATGGATTCTTTTAATTAGTCTTCGATGTTTCTTGCTTCGTTGATACCGCTGGCTAAAGATTCCATTAAGGATAGTTCTTTGTCTGTAAAGCTATCCATGTATTTCTCTATCTGTAATCGTCGGGTGCTTTTTACCAAGTTATTAGCAGGTAAGAAAAATTCATCAACGGAAACATGAAGTAACGATACAAGGTCATAAAGAACTTGTATGCTGGGGTGTTGCCCTTTATTTTCAATATTAGTTAAGTACCGTGGGTCAATTTCAATCAATGCTCCCACTTGTTCACGAGTTAAACCTCGTTTCAATCGAGCTTCTTTAATGGCTAAACCAAAGGCTCTAAAATCATATTTATCTTCTTTTTTACGCATAGTAGACCACCTCTATACATTTTATTGTTCCTACTGAATTAAAAACAGGTATAGAAAAACGTGTTATATGTACTGACCCCAAAAAGTTAGACAATCAATTTATCCGAAGGATTTAGTTCTGTATTGCACAGGACTGAGTCCTTTTAGTTTTACCTTAATTCGTTTATTGTTGTAGTAATCAATATAGTCTACAATAGCTTGTTCCAATTGCTTAAGCGACTGAAACGACTTCTCATAACCGTAAAACATTTCCGATTTCAGAATCCCAAAGAAGGACTCCATCATACCATTGTCTGGGCTGTTACCCTTACGTGACATGGATGCTTGAATTCCCTTACCCTCAAGAAACTGGTGATAAGAATCGTGTTGATATTGCCAGCCTTGATCACTATGGAGAATCGTATTCTCGTAGTGCTTCTCTGTGAATGCCTGTTCCAACATTGTTTTTACTTGTTCTAAGTTGGGTGAAGTTGAAAGATTATAGGCGATAATTTCGCTATTAAAGCCATCTAAAACTGGTGATAAGTAAAGCTTTTGAGTACTTGCTGGAATGGCAAATTCTGTCACATCTGTGTAGCACTTTTCCATTGTTTTAGAGCCTTCAAATTGACGTTGAATGAGATTCTCTGCCTTCTTACCAACATCTCCTTTATGAGAAGAATATTTTCGTTTCTGTCGCATTTTAGCTTGTAAATTGAGTACTTCCATCAAGCGTTGAACTCTTTTATGATTTACCAGATAACCACGATTTCTTAGTTCTAAATGAACCCGACGATAACCATAATTTCCCTTGTGTTCGATAAAAATGGATTGAATTTCATCTTTAAGCTCTTGGTCCTTATCTGGTTTATCTAGCTGTTTCAAGTGATAGTAGTAGGTCGAACGAGCTAGTTTAATGGCTTTTAGAAGAATATCTAACGAAAACTCAGTCATTAATTCTTGAACAATTTCTGTCTTTCTTCTTTCTCTTTTTCCTCCTTCAATCGGAGTTCTCTTAACTTTTTTAGGATAGCATTCTCCGCTCTCAGGTACTCATTTTCTGCTTGAAGACGTTCTAATTCTGTCCTCTCTTCAGGTCTCTTTTTTGGCTTACGTCCCATTTTAGGTACTCTCCCTCTTGTTTTCTCAACAATAGTATACCCGTTTTTCCTGTATTGTGCTAGCCAATTAAGAAGTATCGTACGACTTGGGAGGCCGTATTCAAGAGAAACTCTATCTTTAGTCCAGCCTTCATGTAAGACTTTATGAATCATTTCTTGTTTTAAATCAGGAGAATAGTAACGATTTTTTCCTTTTTTGACAAACTCTATTCCGTAACGATCAATCAATTTAATCATGTATCTAATATTAGAATTGTTTATACCAAATTTATTCGAAAGCTTCTCTAAGCTATATCCTTGTTTTCTAAGTTCATAGATCTGAACTTTATCATCATAAGTTAATTTCATAATAAAAACACCCCAAAAGTTAGATTTTTTCTGTCTAACTTTTGGGGTGCAGTTCAATATGGTTTATAGGTTTATATTTAATAAAAAGCACTACTAAACGCCAATAAAAAAAACCGTTATATGGTAGTGCTATTTACGCTGTTAAAATATTGTATATTACTTCCAAATGGCGGTTTGTTGGAGGTCAACGTCGCCATGAAGTACATCATATACAATAAATTTCCTTACATTGGGTTCTTGTCAAAAAAAGTCGTCTATCTGCAATAGATAAGTACGTCCACCAATGTGGTTTTATAAATCATATAGATAGAATAACAGAAGCATGTAAACAGAGAAATAAATCTGTTTATATGCTTTTTTGGCTATTCAGAACTTTTTTACAAAGTTTATTTATCAGTAATGCAACAAATCCCCCTTTCACATTGGGACTAAGAGTGAAAGGAGATAAACGAGCAAGGCTCACTTCCTTTCCTAGACAGAAAGGGGGTGAGAAACATGAAACCATCTTCTTTTCAGACCACAATAGAAAATCAGTTTGACTATATCTGTAAACGTGCTATGGAAGACGAGCGAAAGAATTATATGCTTTATCTTTCAAGGATTGCAAAGCGTGAGGTGTCCTTTTCGGATGTTGGCGATTATCTTGTTAGCCAGTTTGCGACAACAGATAACTATTCAACTGACTTTCAGATTTTTACACTCAATGGGTTATCAGTAGGCGTTGAAAATGATTTGTTGAGTGAAGCATTACGTGAGTTGCCAGACAAGAAACGTGAAATTCTACTGCTGTTTTACTTTATGGACATGAGCGATTCAGAAATTGCAGACCTGTTGAAATTGAACCGTTCTACTGTCTATCGGCATAGAACCAGTGGACTAGCCTTAATTAAAAAGTTTATGGAGGAATTTGAAGAATGAAAACACAATATCCTATGATTCCCTTTCCTCTCATTGTAAAGGCAACAGATGGCGATACCGAAGCGATTAACCAGATTCTACATCATTACAGAGGGTACATAACGAAGCGTTCCCTACGACTTATGAAAGATGAATATGGCAATCAAAGTATGGTCGTTGATGAAGTCTTACGTGGAAGAATGGAAACCAGACTGATTACAAAGATTTTGTCATTTGAAATTAAGTAATATCCTCTCTCCTTTCGTGGAAGCGTGCTAAACCATTCCACGCTTCCCGAACAGGGAGGTTTGTTATTCCACCAAAGCATATTGAGCTTTCAATGTGTTTTGATAGGCTAACGAGCCATTGTTCTTTGAAAACTGAATAAAAGTAATCGAATACGTTTCGATAAGAAAAGAGCCAACGGAACTAACCGCCATGACCTATCTTATAAAGATAGCGAGCGATTCATGTTAGTGATCCGAGAAGCAATCTTTAGCAGGATTGCCTGCAACGACATTCTTATCGTGATAATGATACTCCCATACAGTCAATAGTCCGAGCGTGATAAAACCGTCGCAGGCAATGAGTATGGCTACATGAGAACCATGCAGGGGTGGAACTCCCGTGAGCTTTGCTAAAGCTGTTCGATTGCTGGTAAAACAACTTTTATGAAATCCAAATAAGTGATTTGGAAAGGAGGATTTTATGAAGCAGACTGACATTCCTATTTGGGAACGTTATACCCTAACCATTGAAGAAGCGTCAAAATATTTTCGTATTGGCGAAAACAAGCTACGACGCTTGGCAGAGGAAAATAAAAATGCAAATTGGCTGATTATGAATGGCAATCGTATTCAGATTAAACGAAAACAATTTGAAAAAATTATAGATACATTGGACGCAATCTAGCGTCGCCAAAGGGTCTTGTATATGATAAAATAGTATTAAGTCGTATCAAGGCTCTTTCCATAAAGGAAAGGAGCAAATGCCATGTCAGAAAAAAGACGTGACAATAAAGGTCGAATCTTAAAGACTGGAGAGAGCCAACGAAAAGACGGAAGATACTTATACAAATATATAGATTCATTTGGAGAACCGCAATTTGTTTACTCGTGGAAACTTGTGGCTACAGACCGAGTACCAGCAGGAAAGCGTGATTGTATCTCACTTAGAGAGAAAATCGCAGAGTTACAGAAAGACATTCATGATGGTATTGATGTTGTAGGAAAGAAAATGACACTCTGCCAGCTTTACGCAAAACAGAACGCTCAAAGACCAAAGGTTAGAAAAAACACTGAAACTGGACGCAAATATCTTATGGATATTTTGAAGAAAGACAAGTTAGGTGTAAGAAGTATTGACAGTATTAAGCCATCAGACGCTAAAGAATGGGCTATTAGAATGAGTGAAAATGGTTATGCTTATCAAACCATCAATAACTACAAACGTTCTTTAAAGGCTTCATTCTATATTGCTATACAAGATGATTGTGTTCGGAAGAATCCATTTGACTTTCAACTGAAAGCAGTTCTTGATGATGATACTGTCCCTAAGACCGTACTAACAGAAGAACAGGAAGAAAAACTGTTAGTCTTTGCAAAAGCTGATAAAACCTACAGCAAAAATTATGATGAAATTCTGATACTCTTAAAAACAGGTCTTCGTATTTCAGAGTTTGGTGGTTTGACACTTCCAGATTTAGATTTTGAGAATCGTCTTGTCAATATAGACCATCAGCTATTGAGAGATACTGAAATTGGGTACTACATTGAAACACCAAAGACCAAAAGTGGCGAACGTCAAGTTCCTATGGTTGAAGAAGCCTATCAAGCATTTAAGCGAGTGTTAGCGAATCGAAAGAATGATAAGCGTGTTGAGATTGATGGATATAGTGATTTCCTCTTTCTTAATAGAAAGAACTATCCAAAAGTGGCAAGTGATTACAACGGCATGATGAAAGGTCTTGTTAAGAAATACAATAAGTATAACGAGGATAAATTGCCACACATCACTCCACATAGTTTGCGACATACATTCTGTACCAACTATGCAAATGCAGGAATGAATCCAAAGGCATTACAGTACATTATGGGACATGCTAATATAGCCATGACGCTGAACTATTACGCACATGCAACATTCGATTCTGCAATGGCAGAAATGAAACGCTTGAATAAAGAGAAGCAACAGGAGCGTCTTGTTGCTTAGTAGTACAAATGAATTTACTACTTATTTACCACTTCTGACAGCTAAGACATGAGGAAATATGCAAAGAAACGTGAAGTATCTTCCTACAGTAAAAATACTCGAAAGCACATAGAATAAGGCTTTACGAGCATTTAAGAAAATATAAAAAGATAATTAGAAATTTATACTTTGTTTATTTCAAAATTAATCCATGCTTAAGACAGACCAGCTATTATTAAAGAAAAAATAAGACATAGACTGATAGGTTCCACACCAAATGTAGCCCCATACTGCCCCATAAGTCCGATTTGTAGCGCACAAGCCCTAAAAACATCCCAAGTGAAACATACAAACACCAAGCTAAAATGGTTCCTGGATGATGAGCTAAGACAAATAAAATACTTGTCAAAGCAACTCGAATATCTAATTTTCTAACCAAGTTCCATAAAATTTCTCGATACAGAAATTCTTCAACCATACTCGCATTGATTAATAACAATAAAAATGAAAACCAAGGGACTTGATGTTGAAGGCCAATTAAGTTTGCTTGATTCGTAGTTCCTTGAGCATGGATTAGGCTAAAACATAGATTTATAATCAGTAGGCTAACGAATCCAATACCAAGCCATTTCATCCTAGTTTTCATATTGACCTTGACAACTTGTTTTCGTTGACCATACATCCATAAAAAAGAAATGAGCGACGCACAATAGAGAATCTGTAGTATGGTTAACTCACTAATACAAAGCAATTTCAGTAAGTATAGGGATACCAATAAGACATTTACTTGTTGGAATATATAAACTGGAATTATTCTTTTCATAGTTACCTCCGAAATAAATCTTCATAATCTAAATCTAATACCTGCACAATCCTTTCTACCCATGGACTTTGAGGCATTCGTTGTTCCATCTTGTAGTGGCGTATCTTTTGATACAAACGATTCAATTCACTTGGATAGTGAAACTCTCCCGCAAACATTTTTCTGGTTAACTCAATCCAGCTGATATTCCTTTCAGCCAAAATAATGGACAAGTTCTCCCAAAATCGTTCTGCCATATTGATTCTCCTTTAGTTAGATAAATAATGTGTTTGTGCCATGTAAATCAATTGTTTCGTATCTCTTGGCAATAAAGCTCTAGCCTCCTCCAGATTCAAATTTGGATAAACTCGCTTATTTGAAACCGCAAGAGGAAGTCTGATGGTTAGTTCAGGATTTTTTAATATCATTTCGATGAAATCTGTTAATTTTAGGTTATCTCGATTCTTAAAACGTAATAAATTGGGAGATAAAAACTCGAAACAATCTGAAGAATAGCTCATCATCTCAATTAATTTATCCTTTGTCATTTCAGAAATAGAATGAGGAGTGACCTCTATGCCATAGTTTTGAAAGAAGTCTAAAAGAAGCTGATTTCTTTGGCTATTTTTACTTAGATAGAGATCAATCATGAGAGACCTCCCAAAGATTCGGTTCCATTTGATATTCTGAGACGATTAAGGAATCTAATAAATTTGCGAAGTTAATCGGTTTCTTGTCTTCATCATAAGCTTTTACAGTTACTTGGGTTGTAAGTATTCCCTCTTTTCCCTCGGCTCGATAGCCTTGTCCATATAAAACAAAAACAAGATTCTGATGATCATCTACAAAGGCATCAGCTCCGTTCTTTATATCCTGACTTTCAAGGAATTCCATAATGTTTTGAAGATAGGATTCGTAAAATAGGGGGTAGTTGTGTTTTTTATGGTAATCATCTAAAAATGTCACCTCAAACTCACATGGATAATTGGGCATCAAAAATATTTGTTCATCCAGCTGTCTGATTTCTGCATCATGTAATTCTGTTTCTAATTCATCACAATCTAGTATTGACTCTTTATTTAAAGCTTTCATCTTTTTCCTCGATTTCTTTTAATTTCTTTGCGATTGTGGCAATCACAGGAACGGTTACACTATTACCAGCTTGTTTATAGAGCTGACTATTACTAGAGACTTTTCTAGCAGCTTCAAAAGCCCAATCAGGAAAGCCCTGTAGGCGAAAACACTCTTTAGGAGTGATTCGTCGTATTCTCAAACGGTAAAATTGTCCATCTATCAAGACACCGGCTACTTGATAAACTTGCTTATCTTCTCCTTCATAGCTAGCCACTACTACTCCCATTTGACCACTAGTTGTTAACGTATTCGCTATGCCTTTTCCAACTCTACCACGACGATACTGAGAACTTGGTCTTTCTAAATTGATTGAATCCCCAATCTCTGCTTGAGCATATCCTTTTTTCGTTGCCTCTCGGACTTTTAGAAATTGGATTGGTTCTGGAATCAGTATTTTGGGGATTTTATCTCCACCTTGCATCGTAGTCAGTGTTGGAGATAAGCCCTCACTTCCATAGACGCGACCTGTTTCCTTAAAGCTAGTTGGTAAATCTCCAACAACGACAATACCATGGCGATCCTGAGTATTTAAAGTAAACATTGGCTCTTGATTATCCTTGAAACGTCTACCATTTTGTCTTTTTTCTAATCTGTCTGGTGTCATACAAGGAATCGCAACTTTAAATCCTTCTCCTTTTCCACGAACTAAGGTTGGCGCAAGACCTTCTGAATAATAGACTTTACCACTCATTCCACTTTTTGATGGATTCAAATTCCCTAATATTTTTAAAGTCTCAGAGTTAGTTGCTTGACCTTCTCGTCTGAAAGGAAATAAGAGTCTGGTACATCTCTTTCTAGAATGTCCGATAATAAACACCCTCTCTCTGTTTTGGGGAACGCCAAAATCCTTACTGTTAAGCACCTGCCACTCAACATCAAACCCCAACTCATCAAGTGTGGTAAGGATTGTGGTGAACGTCCGTCCCTTATCGTGATTGAGTAGGCCTTTAACATTTTCAAGAAAAAGAAAACGTGGTTGGATTTGTTTGGCCGCCCGAGCAATTTCAAAGAACAAAGTTCCTCTAGTATCTTCAAATCCCAATCGTCTTCCTGCGATTGAAAATGCTTGACAAGGGAATCCCCCACAGATGACATCGACTTTCCCTCTAAGTTTTTTAAATTCGTCATCTGAAACATCTCGTATGTCATGAAATTCTATCTCTCCTTTCGTTTGAAAAATGGACTTATAAGATTCTCTAGCAAATTTATCAATCTCACAAAATCCAATACACTCGTGTCCGACACTTTCCATTCCAAGTCGAAAGCCACCTATACCTGAAAACAAATCAATAAATCTCATTTCTTTATCACCCCTTTCTTATCGACTATCATTGTCAGAATTGTCACTCCACTTGAAATGACAATGATCATAACTAATATCCACTCGATTGGCGACATTTAACCACCTCCTTTTCTAACACGGTTGTTCCAAACGGAATACAAGCCATTAAACACAAATTCAGCAAGTACTTCCGCACGTCTAACAAAGTGAACATTATCTAGAGCATATTGATAGATTCTCTCAAAATCAGTCATAGCTATATCACTGGCTGTTTCAGAAAAACCCTCTCGTCTAAATTGATCTTGTACCAATCCCCAAATATAATCTCGATCATATTTTGTGACCTTTTCTACTTTTCTTCTCAAGATAGGTTGAGTATTCCTTTCTTCCTCATCCTCAATAAATAAAGATTCAGTCTCACTATATTTAGTCTCACTAACTTCAGTCTCACTAGTGGCTGAATGTGAGACGGGAGCCGTTTCATTTTCAACCTGCCCTAGTCTTTTTTTAACACTAGGTCTGTTTGAATTAGCTACTGGGGTAGAAGACAACTCCCCTAAATAAATCTTATTAGCTAGTCTTCCTTTCTCACTTGAAGACTGTTGAACTTCATCAATTAAGTCATATTCTTTAAGAGTTTTTTTGATTGATAGTAGTTTTGACTTCGAACAACCTAACAGCCTCATCAGTTTAGAATTAGAAAATACTAAATAAACCGCCCCTTCTTCATCTATCCAACCACGACTAAGAGATAATTCTAAACGATCTTTTAAAATTGAATAAGCCACCTTTACTTCTAATTTCATATCCATATATTTTTCATCCTCAAAAAGAATTTTAGGTAATTTATAATACCGTTCTGAAGTTTGGTATTGATTTGCGGTAATTCGTTTCATAGCGCTCCTCCAAGTTCTTTGAGTATTAAATCTCCACTTGATTCCAATCGAACCAAGCCACTTTTTTCTAATTCAGCCATAAGAGAGATGGCTTCAACAATATCAATTCCCATTTCACGTACTAAAAATGAAATGACAATATAGCGTGATGATTGTAATTCTTTTGTCATTTTTCCTCCAGAAAATAAAAAAAGGAGAACAATATACAATTGTTCTCTCTTTAGATAAATATTTATTGTTGTATTCATTTTTCCGATGCGCAAACGACATCTACAAATACATATACATATATGTGCCTTTTTAGGACTTTTTTGACGTCAAAATTGCCTTTATCTACAAAGACAAAATGCTTGTAAAATAGCTTAAAATCAAGGATTTTCACCCTTTTTTTCGTTGTAGCAACACTACACACTCCACGTGATGCGTTTGAGGAAATAAATCCACTGGCTGAACTTTCTTCAACTCATATCCCAATTCTTGGTAGAGTTTGATATCACGCGCCATGGTGGCGACATTACATGAGATATAGGCGATGCGGTCTGCTCCTGTTTGGGCGCTTGCTTTGATAAAGCTTTCGTTTAAGCCCTTGCGTGGAGGATCAACCAAGATAACGGTTGGTTGAATTCCTTCCTTGAGCCAATTCTTCATTGCGTTTTCAGCTGTGTCACAGACATAGTGGGCGTTTGAAATATTGTTCATCTGAGCATTCTTTTTGCTATTCTCAACCGCCTCTGGAATTACCTCAACACCATAAACTTCTTTGACATGTTTCGCAACAGAAAGACCAATCGTCCCGATACCAGAATAGGCATCAATGACCACATCATCTTCTTTTAATTCAGCAAAGTCAATGGCTGTTTGATAAAGCTTCTCTGCCATTTCAGTATTGACTTGATAAAAAGCGGGTCCAGCGATTTGATAGTCATTTCCCAACATCTGGTCAGTGATAAAGTCTTGTCCATAAAGTGTGCGCCATTCCTTACCAAAAATCGCATTGGTGTTCTGGTCGTTGATATTTTGCATGACAGACACAATCTCTGGGAACTGCTTGATGAGTTGTTCAATCAATTGCTCCACACGAAAAACTTTAGGACGAGTAGTTACCAAAATAACCATGATTTGCCCTGAATAGTGGCCACGACGCACCACAAGGTTTCGAATCAAGCCAGATTGTTCCTTTTCATCGTAAGGCTTCAGGTCATAACGACGGAGCAAGTCACGTAGGGCTACAACTACCTCATCAATCACAGGATCTTGGATAAAGAAATCTTCTAGAGGCATGAGGTCATGGGAATTCTTACGGAAAAAGCCAGTTTCCAAGACACCATTCACTCGACGAACAGGCACCTGCGCCTTATTGCGGTACTTGACTGGATTTTTCATACCCAAAGTTTCAGCAACCTCTATATCATCAATTCCAGCAATCTTGTAGAGACTGTCTTTGACTTGCTTGGTTTTAAATTTGAGTTGTTCTGGATAGGCAAGATGACCTAAATCCGCAATTCCTGAACGTAGGTAAGTCAAATCTAGATCTTGATTACGGTGTGGCGACTGGACTAGGTATTCTTCAACCTTCCCAAAACCAATCTTTTTATTAACCTTGAGGACACGCATGAGGATTTTTTCACTTGGTAAAGCATTCTCAACAAAAAATACCAAACCATCCACCTTGGCAACTCCTGCACCTTCATGGGTCAAGTCCACAATTTCAACTTCTACAATATCATTTTTCTTTAACATTCTCTTCTCTTTCTATTGGCCGACAAAAAAGACGGCAACGTTACGGTTACCATCTATTATACCATGAAATTTCTTAAGAACCAAAACTCTTGAAGAAGTTGACAATGGCTTGCCAGAGGGAGCTTAAGAAGTTCCCGCCATCCTCTAGCGCCTTATCCGCATCAAAGTTAAGGTTGATATTTTTAAAACTGTCGCCAGCTTGTGATACGATGCTTTGTTTAAGGTCATTCAAAGTTTTAGTGAAGTCTGCATTGCTGAGGATATCACTCTTTGAGAGATTCAAAGCAAAATTGATGATGATATTGATTTGGTTTCCTGTTATAACCTGATCGAGTTTGTAATTTTTTAAGGTATCTTCAACGATTTTACGGACATCTTCCTCCGTCAGATTTCCCTTACTTTCTTTAGCTTTGGCGAGTCCTGACTTGATATCGGCTAGGGCAACGTTTAATTTATTAGCATCATAGCCAGTTTTGTCCTTATTTTCAGCATTGATATCGGACAAAGCCTTTAGCTCTTCTTGAGCTAAGTCTTTGTTGGCTTGTGGCACCTTAGCTCCATTAGCTTCTAGCGAATAATAAATCCCTGCTAAAGCACTTTCTCCTGTAACGGGAATAGGTGCTGCTACAGTGATTTTGGCATGTTCCACACCCAGAGTTACTGCTGCGTTTCGGTACATATCCTGAGTCACCTTAGTAATGTTTTCTGGTGTTTCAATCTTGACCTTAAGTGGCGACTTGTCACCTAGTTTTTGAATCTTGGCTGATGAATACAATTGTAAGCTAGAGTCATTGGCAACATTCATAATCTTAGAATAGACATCAGGTGTCATGGTCTTGAGTTCTTTTGTGTCTGTTGAGGCATTGTAGCCTAGTTTTTTAAGGGTTTGATTTTTTTGATCTTCAGACAATGATGAACCTAGGACATATTCAGGTTGGACATAGGTTTCATCGATGACTTTTTGAACATCTGTTGCTGCATGGACACTATTCATAGCTGTTACTGCCCACAAGACCGCAGCACTAGTCAGAAAGAGTTTCTTTCTCATAGGGAATTTCCTCCTTTACCTTTCTAGAGTAATATATCTATCTTAAAGAAAACTTATAACAAAAACACCTGGGCTAGCCAGATGTCGAAAAGAGAGTGAAAGTTTTGATGATGTAAAGGTTGAGTTGCACCTGTCTAGAATAGTAATAGTTTCCTCCATTTACATAGAGTTCGGCTCCATGAAAAATGGAAATGGGGTGAATATAACTATAAGTCTTTCCAGTGGTATTGCCAAGCAAGGGAGCAACAGTATCATGAGAGTACTGTTTGGCCAGTACTAGGGTGTTTTCCTTACCATTTTGGGCGATAAAATCGATATAGGCAGGTCCAAAATTATAGGCTTGAACAGCCGTCCAGACATCTACCCCCTTCTTCTGGGCCAGATAAAGATTGTCTGTCAGTGTTTGAATGCCTTGCCGAATGCTAGAGGCGTTATCATTGATGGTATTGATTGAGCCACTTGCAGACTCACTAGACTGCATAACATCTCCTTCTTTTCCTTTTGTTTCGGTATAAATCATAGCGAGCACAAGCTCTTCGTTTGCTGGGGTGTCTTTTTCACTCAAGATTTCTCGCACCATGGGTTGATAGGTCATGACTTGCTTGACATCTTGGTGAACGCGGTAAGCTTTATAGCCAGCAAAAAGGAAGACTGCTAGTACAAGCACTCTTCGAATTCGTTTAAACATTATTTACTTTGGATATCCTCGATATTTTTGATTAAGATAGAGTAGGTTCCATTGTCATTTTGGATAAACTCAACAGACTCGGCGTCTTGATAAACGTTATTGGGAACGATGAGCTCAATTCCATTTGACAAGGAGAGTTTTTGGTTTTCAAATTTCTTTAATTGGCGACTGGCATCAATTTCATCAAATTGAACAGGTTCTGGTACAGATTCTTTAACTTGGTCAATAAAGCTCAAACGAGCCGTCAGATTATTGTCAAAAAGGTCGTTGGCCAATTTTTCAGGTGACAATCCATTGCTTTCTTCTAGGTTGTTGAAAATCGCTGATTTGACCTTGGATTGAAATTGAAAATCATCTGTGTTAAAAGTCTCAGCAATTCTCTGGGCCGTTTTTTCCAGTTCTTTGATAGATTTCTTAGGAGAAATCTTAGGAGCGACAGCAAGAAGATTATCTGAAAAATAGTTCAAAAAAGTCCCGTTGTACTTGATACGTTTTTCAATCAGATGGTACTTGCGGCTCTGAAGATTAACCACTAAGGCCTCATCAGCACCCGTTCCAAATCCAGGCAGGTTATTATGAGTTAGCTTGATTGGATTATCAACTTCTCCACCGAGGTGGGTCAAGGTCTCCCGCAGGGCAATTCGTAAGAAAGCAAAATGTTCTACACCTTCTTTAGAAAATTGCACAAAAATCAAGTCATTGGTCTTGAGAGTTTCGGAAATACTGAACTCCTCTTTCCAGAGATTAGCCAGTGTTACTGATGTCTCCAACAAATCGTCTGTGATGTGATTTAAGAAGGGATTTTCTTCTTCGAAAATCCCAGTCTTAGCTTCATCTGAATACACACGTTCAATTTTTTTACGCAAGTATTCTTCGATTTTTGGAGTGATATTGAGAAACTTATCCGCTAGAAACAGCTCGGTATCATCCGGGCTAAACTGATGGATAATAGCTTTCTTAATATAAATGTCCATAAACGTTTTAGTCCTCGTATAATGGGAAGGCATCTGTCAACTCTTTGACTGAACTTCTCACTTCTTCTAAGACAGCTTCATTTTCTGCATTCTTGAGGGTTTTAATGATGAGCTCAGCCACTTTGCGACTTTCTTCTTCACCAAATCCACGTGCAGTAATGGCTGCTGCTCCGATACGAATCCCACTAGTCTTGAATGGTGACAAGCTTTCGTAAGGGATTGAGTTTTTATTTAGGGTAATATTGACTTCATCCAGCAAGTTTTGAGCAACTTTTCCGTTTTCTACAACCTTAGTCACATCCACTAGGAAGAGGTGGTTTTCAGTTCCTCCAGAAATGATACGAAAATCAGTGTCTTGCAAGAAGACATCTGCCATAGCCTTGCTGTTCTTGATAACATTGGCAGCATATTCCTTGAAGGCTGGATCCAAAACTTCTTTGAAGGAAACTGCCTTAGCTGCAACAACATGCTCCAAAGGACCACCCTGAATACCTGGGAAAATAGCTGAGTTAATTTTCTTAGCTAAGTCTTCATCATTGGTCAAAATCAAACCACCACGTGGTCCACGAAGGGTTTTGTGGGTCGTTGTTGTAGTGATATGAGCGTATGGTACTGGACTTGGGTGAAGACCAGCAGCAACCAAACCAGCGATATGAGCCATATCTACCATGAGCTTCGCCCCAACAGCATCCGCAATTTCACGGAATTTTGAGAAGTCGATAATTTGAGAATAGGCTGAAGCACCTGCTACAATCAATTTTGGTTTTACTTCTTGAGCTTGTTTCAAGATAGCATCAAAGTCCAAGAGTTCTGTTTCAGGGTCCACACTATAAGACACAAAGTTATAAGTTTGACCTGAGAAGCTGACAGGAGCTCCGTGAGTCAAGTGTCCACCTGCAGCCAAATCCATCCCCATAACGGTATCACCTGGCTCAATCAAGGCCATGTAAGCAGCACAGTTGGCTTGGCTTCCTGAGTGAGGTTGGACGTTGGCGAATTTAGCACCGAAAATTTCTTTTGCACGTTCAATGGCTAGAGTTTCTACCACATCTACCACATCAGTTCCACCATAGTAACGGCGGCCCGGGTAGCCTTCGGCATATTTATTCGTCAAGATAGACCCTTGAGCTGCCATAACAGCCTTGGAAACTACGTTTTCCGAAGCAATCAACTCAATGTTGTTTTGTTGGCGTTCTTCTTCTTTGGCAATAGCATTCCAGAGATCAGCATCGTATGCTTTAAAATCATCTTTGTCAAAAATCATAGGTCTTCTCCTTTATAGTGTGACTAGTCCTTTAGTTTGTTTTACAATAAGAAAATAAACTAAAAGATGCGAATAAATCGTTTCTGCACTTTATCACAAGTATAACCAACTTTTTCATAAAATGCATGAGCACCCAGACGATGATCGGCAGAGTTTAAGCGGATAAACCCATAATTACGTCTTTTTGCTTCTTCTTCCAACCCTTGTAATAAGCTTTTACCAATACCTTGAGCTTGCGCTTGAGGTGAAACTGCTAAAGCTAAAATATTAAATCCTGCTTTGGAATAAAGGGATTCGTAAACCTCAGCGTGGACATAACCAAGTAAGACATGACTAGCTGTATCCTCATAGCCAAGTAGGAAATGATGGGAATCCTGAGACAGTCTAGCTAGTTGGCTAGCCGTTTCCTCTGGACTAAAAGAATAGCCCAAAGCCTCTTGGTTGATGTCACATATAGCTTTCACATCTGTTTCTTGCAAATCTCTTAACATTTTATTCCTCCTCAAAAGAAATCTCTGGCAACTGAGTAAGAATATCTTCTCGCCTAATGGTCCCTTGGCGTAAGATTTTCACCTTATCTTCAGACAAATCCAAAATAGTTGAATCCTGTCCAGTTAGAAAAGCATCGTCTTCCAAACCTAGAACATCTTGATTAAATTCCTGCAGTATTTCCTGAAAAGTCACTCCACTTGCCTGACCCGAAATATTGGCAGACGGCCCAATCAAGGGACCTGTCTCTCGAATCAAATCAAGGGTAATGGGATGACTAGGCATCCGAAATCCAACAGTTGCAAGACCAGAATTGACCCAATAGGGAACTCTGTCATTTGCTTCAAGAATAAGGGTCAAAGGACCTGGTAAAAAGGTCTCTACAAGTTTTTGTAGATAAGTTGGCTGATTCTTTGAAAAATTCAAGATGTCCTCTAGAGAGGCGATATTGAGATTGAGTGCCTTATCTCTAGGACGACGTTTGAGCTGGTATACATGATCAACTGCTTTTTCGTCTAGAGCCTTGGCAAAGAGACCGTAAACTGTCTCAGTAGGCAGAACGACCGCTCCACCATTTACCAACTCTTGTCTAATCCTGTCCATCATCAATTACAACCATCCTATCTTGACCAAACTGGTCCTTGAGCGTTCGTACTCTTTTTTCAGGAAGGTATTTCCTAAAAAGCTCAGGAACACTTTGACCTTGCTTGTATCCAATTTCAAGGTAAATCTTACCACCATCCTTGAGATGGTACTTTGCATCTTCCGCAATTCTACGGTAAATAGCTAGGCCATCCTCGTCTGCAAAGAGGGCTAGGTGAGGCTCTGAATACAAAACATTCAAGCCTACCTCTGACTCATCTTCACGAGATATATAGGGTGGATTGGATACAATTATATCATATTTTTCAGAAATTTCTGCAAAACAATCAGATTTTTTAAAAAATATATTAAGTTTTTGAACTTTAGCATTCTCGGATGCAAGGTCAAGGGCCTCTTGGGAAATGTCTGCTGCTGTCACTGACCAAGCTGCTCTGTTTTTTGCTAAGGCGAGGGCTATAGCTCCACTTCCAGTCCCAATATCTAGGACCTTAAGATTTTCCTCAGAATTTTCAGCCAGGATAAGCTCCACCAACTCCTCTGTTTCTGGACGAGGAATCAATACTCGATCATCAACTTTTAACTGCATTCCATAAAAATCTGCCTGTCCAATGATGTACTGTGCCGGTTTATGAGCTGCTAACTGTTGGAAAATTCCTTTTACAAATACTTCTTCCTCTTCCGTCACTTCTTGCTGGAGGGCAAAAACTAAATCTGTAAAAGAGAGATTTTTCAAGCTACGATAGACAAAAGAGAGGCTTTCAGCTTCCTCTCCTTGTCTTATCAACTCTTCTTCAAAATCTGAAAATAATTGAGCTAATTTCATTATTTATTTAATTCTTCTAATTTTTGTGTTTGGTCATAAAGTACCAAGGCGTCCACAACTTCATCCAATTTACCAGACAGAATGGTATCTAGTTTTTGGAGGGTCAAACCAATACGGTGGTCAGTCACACGGTTTTGTGGGAAGTTATAAGTACGAATCCGTTCTGAACGGTCACCAGTACCGATTGTTGACTTGCGCTCAGCGTCTTGTTCATCTTGTGCAATCTGAGCAAAGTGGTCAGCAACACGCGCACGGATGATTTTCATGGCCTTCTCACGATTTTTCTGCTGGGTACGTTCTTCCTGCATCTCAACCTTGATATTGGTTGGCAAGTGAACGATACGAACGGCAGTCGCAACCTTATTGACGTTCTGTCCACCAGCACCAGATGCGTGGTAGATATCAACACGAAGGTCTTTTGGATCAATATCATATTCTACTTCTTCGACTTCTGGCATGACAAGAACTGTCGCTGTCGAAGTATGAACACGGCCTTGGCTTTCTGTCACAGGAACACGTTGCACACGGTGGGCACCTGATTCGTACTTAAGCTTAGAGTAAACAGATTGACCTGAAACCATAGCAACGACTTCTTTGAAACCACCGACACCGTTCATAGAAGCTTCCATGACTTCAAAGCGCCAGCCTTGGGCTTCTGCATACTTTTGGTACATAGTTAGAAGGTCCCCGGCGAAAAGTGCCGCTTCGTCACCACCAGCCGCTCCACGAATTTCAAGGATGATGTTCTTGTCATCGTTTGGATCCTTTGGAAGGAGCAAAATTTTGAGTTTTTCTTCGTATTCTTCTTTTTCAGCCTTGGCATCTTTGAGCTCTTGCTTGGCCATTTCTTCCAAGTCCGCATCTCCGCCTGATTCCTTAATCATCTCTTCAGCGTCAACGATGTTTTGAAGGACTTGTTTGTACTCACGGTAGGCTGTTACTGTGTCACGAGTTGAAGCTTCTTCTTTTGAAAGCTCCATAAAACGTTTGGTGTCAGAGACAACATCCGGGTCACTAAGCAACTCTCCTAATTCTTCATAACGGTCTTCTACAGCTTGTAGTTGATCATAGATGTTCATTTTTTCTCCTTATTTCTCAATTGTTAAATCATAGATTGCTACTACTTCGTACTCAAATATTTCCCCAGTTTCTTTAAATCCATAACTGAGGTAACAAGATCTTGCATGTTCGTTTTCTGGTTCATAAGACAACCAAAGTTTATTGCTTAAACCTGCTGGCGCTGTCCGAACATAGTCTAGTACTTTATCCATAATTGGTTTAAAATATCCTTGATTTTGAAAATTCTTATCAATCATAAAACGAAATAGTAAATAATTTCCACTACTAATTCCGATCTTCTTATCATAAGCTATCATCACAAAACCTATAATTGCATCATTATCATAAACTGCCAATGGAGCTACAAAATCTCCATTTTTAGTGTAGACGTATGCTTCAGCTAAACTAATTGCGTTGGTTGCAATGAATTGTTTTTGATATTCCTTGACATCCAAATTCAAAACATCAAAATAATTTTCCATTGTAACATCTCTTAGTTCAATTGTCATAGTTTTGCTCCTTGTTAGAGGTTATCATTGGCGCAAAATAATGTTTACGGCAAACTGAGATATAGGTTTCATTACCACCAATCTGGATCTGTTCTCCATCGTAAACGGGCAGTCCATCCTGTGTTCGCAAAACCATGGTCGCCTTTTTCTTACAATACTGGCAAATGGTCTTGATTTCGTCAATCTTGTCTGCTAAAAGCAAGAGATACTTGGAACCTTCGAATAGTTCATTGCGAAAGTCATTTTTCAAACCAAAAGCCATGACAGGTATGTCTAACTCATCAACAACACGAGCTAGATCGTAAACATGGTGACGTTTGAGAAACTGGGCCTCATCGACCAACACACAGTAAGGTGTGTCTGGTAAATCACGAATAAATCCAAAAATATCAGTCGTTTCCTCAATCGCAATAGCTGGGCGCTTCATGCCAATTCGACTCGACACATAGCCAATACCGTCACGCGTATCCAGAGCCGAGGTCATAATTACAACACCTTTTCCTTGCTCCTCATAGTTATAGGCCACCTTGAGAATCTCGATTGTCTTTCCAGAGTTCATGGTCCCATAACGATAATACAACTGTGCCATGTTTCTTGCTTCACGTCCATTTCTAAATTTTTGCTACATTCTAGTATATCATAATTTTCTTAAGCTTTAAACGGCAAAATGTGGTAAAATAGAAGAAATCAAAACTAGTGGAGGAAGCCATTATGCCATTTGTACGCATCGATTTATTTGAAGGACGCACGCTCGAGCAAAAGAAAGCTCTTGCTAAGGAAGTAACGGAAGCGGTTGTCCGCAACACTGGAGCCCCTCAATCAGCTGTTCATGTCATCATCAACGACATGCCAGAAGGAACTTACTTCCCTCAAGGTGAAATGCGCACCAAATAAGCTAGCTTAAGCAGAATTGCTTAGGCTTTTTCAATCTCCAAGTAGCATCCATTGAAGAAATAGTTCAAATTTGTTACAATTTGAAAAGAGACTTGGAAAAATTTCCAAGAAAAGAGCTATTTATTAAAGGAAACATTATGATTACACGTGAATTTGATACCATCGCTGCTATCTCTACTCCCCTAGGTGAAGGTGCTATTGGTATTGTCCGCCTGAGCGGAACAGAAAGTTTTGCTATTGCGCAAAAGATTTTTAAAGGAAAAGACTTGAACAAGGTTGCCAGCCACACTCTCAACTACGGTCACATCGTTGACCCTCAGACAGGAAAAGTCATGGACGAGGTTATGGTTGGGGCTATGAAATCTCCAAAAACCTTCACTCGTGAAGATATTATCGAGATTAACACCCACGGTGGGATTGCGGTGACCAATGAGATTCTCCAGCTAGCTATCCGTGAAGGAGCTCGATTGGCTGAACCTGGTGAATTTACTAAACGTGCCTTCCTAAATGGACGTGTTGACTTGACTCAGGCTGAAGCCGTTATGGACATCATCCGTGCTAAGACAGACAAGGCTATGAACATTGCAGTCAAACAATTGGACGGTTCCCTTTCTGACCTGATTAATAATACCCGTCAAGAAATCCTTAACACACTTGCCCAAGTCGAGGTGAATATTGACTATCCTGAGTATGACGATGTTGAAGCAGCGACTACTGCTGTGGTCCGAGAAAAGACAATGGAGTTTGAACAATTACTAACTAATCTCCTTAGAACAGCCCGTCGCGGTAAAATCCTTCGTGAAGGAATTTCCACAGCCATCATCGGTCGTCCCAACGTTGGAAAATCTAGCCTTCTCAACAATCTCTTGCGTGAGGACAAAGCAATCGTCACTGATATTGCTGGCACTACACGTGATGTCATCGAAGAATACGTCAACATCAACGGCGTTCCCCTAAAATTGATTGACACAGCTGGTATCCGCGAAACGGATGACATCGTGGAACAAATTGGAGTTGAGCGTTCAAAAAAAGCCCTTAAGGAAGCTGACTTGATTTTACTAGTGCTAAATGCCAGTGAACCACTGACTACTCAAGACAGACAACTCTTAGAAATCAGTCAGGATACCAACCGCATTATTTTACTTAATAAAACCGACCTTCCTGAAGCAATTGAAGCTTCAGAACTTCCAGAAGATGTCATCCGTATTTCAGTCCTTAAAAATCAAAACATTGATAAGATTGAAGAGAGAATTAACAACCTCTTCTTTGAAAACGCTGGTTTGGTTGAACAAGATGCTACTTACTTGTCCAACGCCCGTCACATTTCTCTAATTGAAAAGGCAGTAGAAAGCCTACAAGCTGTTAATGAAGGTCTTGAACTAGGTATGCCAGTTGACTTGCTTCAAGTTGACTTGACCCGTACTTGGGAAATCCTCGGAGAAATCACTGGGGATGCTGCTCCTGATGAACTCATCACCCAACTCTTTAGCCAATTCTGTTTAGGAAAATAAGAAAAATCCATGATCCTTCATTCGGTCATGGATTTTATTGTCTTTATTAGTAATCTGGTCTTAAAACCCCTGTTACAGTTGCCTTAGTCGCTTCGTAGTCGCCATCTACGACAACCTTGATAATTCGTTTGGCATCTTCTTCTGGTGCTGGAACTAGAGGTAGACGAGTTGGTCCAGCTTCAAATCCCATGTAGTTAAGAACCGCCTTAACAGGAGCAGGACTTGGATAAGAGAAGAGGGCATTGACCTTAGGAATGAATTTACGCTGAATAGCTGCGGCTTTTTTCATATCGCTTTCTGCAATTGCAGTGAACATCTCGTGCATCTCATCCCCATTTGTATGAGAGGCAACAGAAATAACCCCATCAGCACCAAGGTTCATGGCATGGAAAGCATCTCCATCCTCACCTGTATAAATCAAGAACTCCTCTGGCTTGTGCTCAATCAAGTAAGCCATATTGGCCAAGCTAGTACATTCTTTGACCCCAATGATATTTGGATGGTCAGCCAAGCGAAGCATGGTTTCTGGAGTCAATTCGACAACCACACGCCCTGGAATGTTATAGATAATAATAGGTAAGTCAGAAGCATCTGCAATGGCCTTAAAATGCTGATACATTCCTTCTTGAGAAGGTTTGTTGTAGTAAGGTACAATAGCAAGCCCAGCAGCAAAACCACCAAATTCCGCGACTTCTTTGACAAACTCAATAGAGTCACGCGTATCATTGGTACCCACACCCGCAATCAAAGGAACACGTCCATTGACAACTTTTTGTACAGCCGCAAAGAGCTCCAACTCTTCATCGTGAGTCAATGTCGGACTCTCAGCAGTGGTACCTGCGAGAAGAATTCCATCCGTATGATGGGCCAATAAATGCTCAATCAAGGATGGAATAGCATCAAAGTTGATGGAACCATCCTCATGGAAGGGGGTAATGAAGGCCGTGATGATTTTACACTCTTTTAAATCTTTATAAGACATGAGAAACACCTCTCTATTTCAAAGAAGGAGTTCATCTGAACTCCTAAACGATATGACTATTTTAATTCAAATTTCAATTCAGCTGTTGGACGAACCAAGCCACGTTCGTGCAAAGTTTCAGCAATCTGAACTGAGTTCCAAGCAGCACCTTTGAGCAGGTTATCTGAAACAACCCACATGTGGATTCCTTTTTCTGCATCCAAGTCTTTACGGATACGACCAACAAAGGTATCACGAGAACCCACTGCATTAATGGCTTGAGGATAAATTTGATGAGCCACATCATCTTCAAGAACAGCACCTGGGAAGGCTGCGATAGCTGCTTTCACTTCTTCGATTGGAGCCACTTCTTTTGTTTCGATGTAAACAGACTCAGAGTGAGCTGACAAGACTGGAATACGCACACATGTTGCAGATACTGCAATGCTATCATCTTCCATGATTTTCTTAGTTTCCTTAGTCATCTTCATCTCTTCGTAAGTGTAATCATTGTCAGTGAAGACATCAATTTGTGGAAGAGCGTTGAAGGCGATAGGATAATGTTTCTTGTCACCACCTGAAGGCAAGATTTCCGCATGCAAATCGCGTGGGTTTACACCATCATTCAAGACTTCACGAAGTTCACGTTGTGTCTCAAGAATTGCTCCCATACCAGCACCAGAAACTGCTTGGTAAGTTGAAACAATGATACGGTCCAAGCCCCATTTTTGGCGAACTGGCTCAAGTGCTACCATCATTTGGATTGTTGAACAGTTAGGGCAGGCAATAATACCGTTGTGGGCATCAAGTGCATGAGCATTGACCTCTGGTACAACTAAAGGAACATCTGGATTTTGACGGAAGTAAGATGTATTATCTACTACTACCGCGCCAGATTTTACTGCGTATGGTGCATACTTAGCTGATGTAGAACCACCTGCTGAAAAGAGTGCAATATCAACTCCTTCAAAAGCTGTTTCAGTCGTTTCTTCAATCGTAATGTCTTGATCTTTAAATTTCAAAGTCTTGCCTGCTGAACGTGCAGAAGCAAGTAAGCGAATTTTATCGATTGGAAGAGTTGATTCTTCCAACATTTTTATCATCTGAGCTCCGACAGCACCTGTCGCGCCGACTACAGCAACTGTATATCCCATAAATAACCTCTTTCGGAATTTTCTAAAAATTTCTATAATAGATGTATTATACTACTTTTTTCATGAATTGCAAAGCTTTTTCATCATTTTTTGGAAAAATAAAATCCCCAGTTGTTAGACCAGGGACTAAGAGGCATCTTCATGTGATGAGCAGGTTCACACAACTCATCAAGGTCCGCTCCTGCGTTATGACCTCCTTATGCTCAATAGTAGTCCGAAGACTACCTATCGACTCATCGCGTCTATTATGTTACTAGAAATAAGTGGTTTTGTCAATAAGAAATTTTTGCAGGATGATAAAAAAGTCAGAATTTTTTCTCGCGAGTATAAGAAAAAACTCTTGTGTTCAAGAGTTTCCCTGTAAATATCATGCTAATTGCCGGGATTGAACCGGCGACCTCATCCTTACCATGGATGCGCTCTGCCAACTGAGCTAAATCAGCTTACTTGAAAAGTATACTATAATCAGAAAATCTTGTCAAGTTTCCTTTGATATTTTCCATAAGAAAAAGCCAGGCAAGAGCTACCTAGCTTATCTTCTTCTATTTGCTTAAATCGATTCGACGACCAATTTTACCAATGATAATCGCTCCAACTATCAATGAGGCAAATTCACCAATTCCTGTTGTGAACCAAGTAAGGAAAAATGGTAATTGCGCTACGATATTCAACTCGGCGGCAATGGTAAACATGGAAATTGAAAAGAGGATTGAAAAGAAGAAATGATCTTTTCGAATCAATCCATTAAAGAGGTAATCCTTGCTGTATTTTGCAAAAAGCCAAACACCTAGACTGAGGAATACTAAGGTTGATCCACCACCAACAAAGACATCTAGCAGTCCGAAGCTAAAGAAATTAGCAATCATACAACCAATTGTAACTCCGATGATGTACTTAGGATTGTAAAAAGCCATAAAGTTCATCATTTCTGAAATACGGAACTGATAAGCACCATAGCTAATGGCATTTAGGGGCGGTGTAACAGTCAAAACGACATAGATAGCAGCAACGATTGCAATATCTGCAACATCACGAATAGTTAATTTTTTCATCTTTTCTCCTTTAGCGAATTACCCGCGTAAAATATGCTTGGTGAAAGAAGCTAAGCACCAAGGGTTGATACATTCAACCTTACTAGTATAGCACAATAGCCTGCTTTATGCTATACTAAAAGCATGAAAAAAACAATCACTTTTATTTTAAATAACGAACTTTTAGCCTATCTCCTTTTTGGAATAGCAACTACTCTTGTCTCTATTCTATCCAGATTAGTCATTTATCAATTAACCCATAAAGAACTTCTCGCTACTGGACTAGCAAATATTATCGGTATCCTCTTTGCCTTTATCACAAATGATACAATCGTGTTTAAGCAAGCTAGACAGAATTGGTCAATCCGTTTAGTAAAATTTACTATAGCACGTCTTTCTACTTTTCTTTTAGACTTGTTTTTAACTTTTCTCTTTGTAACTCAGTTTCCTAATATTATCGGGCAATTTGTAAATAATAATATTAATAAGGTAAATAGTATTGAAACAGTTATTGCACAATTCTTAATAATTATCCTCAATTACATTTTTAGTAAGGTATTTATTTTTAAAAAATAAGAAAAAATTTAAGCATATAGCTTGCAAGAACTTATTAATTAATATATAATTAGGAGTAAAAATTTTTTGAAAGGGAAAGGGAAAATGAAAATGTTAAAAGATCTTAAAGCATTTTTGCTTCGTGGTAATGTTGTTGACCTTGCTGTCGGTGTGATCATTGCCTCTGCTTTTGGTGCAATCGTTACATCACTTGTTAACGATATCATCACTCCACTTATTTTGAATCCAGCCTTGGAAGCTGCGAAAGTACAAAACATCGCTGAGCTTGCTTGGAATGGTGTTACATATGGTAAATTCTTGAGTGCTGTTATCAACTTCCTAGTTATCGGTACTGTTCTCTTCTTCGTTATTAAAGGTATTGAAAAAGCTCAAAGCCTTACTAAGAAAGAAGAAGCTGCTGAGGAAGCTCCAGTTGCTCCAACTGAGTTGGAAGTACTTCAAGAAATCAAAGCTCTTCTTGAGAAAAAATAATCGATTAAAAGGATTTAGCCCAAAGCTAAATCCTTTTTTCTTTACTCTTTTGGTAATTTACCTGCTTTCTCAAGCATTTTCTTGATAAGATAAGGCATCTTAACATTCTCACGACCTTTTTTCTCAATCAGTTTTTTAACAAATTCTGGCATTTGTAGGTCTTGTGATTCATCTAAAATATTTTTAGTTTCATCCGAAGGAACTAGTTCATCAAAGGTTTCTTCTTCTGGGAAGAATTCTCTAAATTCTTGATGTTCATTGGCTCTGACTGTATTGACCAAGGCATCAATCAAGCGAGAATCCGTATTTGGCATTGGTGGACGATGGTAGTTGACACCCAATTCCTGACATATCTCATAACATTCCACATCGTTATCAAACAAGACCTCAATATGCTCACTGATGAAACTAATAGGTACAAAAATATAATGGTCTGGATGTTCTGTCTGTTCTCTGAGATACTCCAAAACATCTGGCTTAATCCATGGAATACCAATATCACTTTCACTCTGCCAAGTGTTGGTATATTGCTCGGAACTCAAACCTAGTTTTTCAGCGACTAGCTTGCTATTTTCAAAAATTTGATCGATATAAGGATCACCAAAATCCAAGGCAAAAATGGGCACACTGTGGGCTGAAAAGATAACTTTAAAGCTATCCTGCTTTACTTCTTCTTTTAAAATCTTAGCAATTTCATCTGCCCAATAGTTTAAGAGCGCTTCTTCTTGATACCAGTCCTTGATAACTAAAAATTTAATTTGTTTGCTTTCTAAAAATTTCTCGTATCCCATGACAGAGTAGAACGAATAATGAGGCTCCAAAATCAAGCAAATACACTGCTCGGTTCCGTCTGCTTCCATCTGACTTATCACATCTGGAATAAAGGGTCTAGAAAACTTATTAGCAAAATAAACACTATACTCATTCCCCAGCCTAGCTTCTACCAAAGCAACCTCTTCTCGGGTAATTTTTTGCAGAGGTGTGCCTCCAATTAGTACATAATTATCATAGAGAGTTTGAATCTCGTGGTCTTGAGGTCTCACTCCACGACGGATATTTGTGAAAAAATCAGCCACACCTTCAAAGGTAATCTCTTCTGGTGAACCGAAAGTCATCATTAAAATTGCTTTTTTCATAACTGCTTCCTTGTGATATTTTTATCAAATTTATTTTATCATGAATCCACTGATAAGTAAACGCCAACATAGCGAATTTCCCTAACTTCTGTCTTTTGTTTTTCTCTTCTTTCTATGATACAATGGAAAAAATGAATTCAAAAGGAGTTTTTTATGACTTATCCAAATCTCTTGGACCGCTTCTTAACCTACGTTAAGGTCAACACGCGCTCTGATGAACACTCTACTACTACTCCAAGTACGCAGAGTCAGGTTGACTTCGCAACAAATGTTCTAATTCCTGAAATGAAACGTGTTGGACTGCAAAATGTTTACTATCTACCGAATGGTTTTGCAATTGGAACCTTACCAGCCAATGATCCATCTTTAACACGTAAGATTGGCTTTATATCTCACATGGATACTGCTGATTTTAATGCCGAAGGAGTCAATCCACAGGTAATTGAAAACTACGATGGTGGTGTGATTAAACTTGGAAATTCTGGTTTCAAACTCGATCCAGCTGACTTTAAGAGTCTTGAAAAATATCCAGGACAAACGCTCATCACAACAGATGGAACAACCTTGCTAGGAGCTGATGACAAGTCAGGAATTGCTGAGATTATGACTGCTATTGAATATCTGACTGCTCATCCTGAAATCAAACACTGTGAAATTCGTGTTGGTTTTGGTCCAGATGAAGAAATCGGTGTTGGTGCTAATAAATTTGATGCAGAAGATTTTGATGTTGATTTTGCCTACACAGTTGATGGTGGGCCACTAGGTGAGCTTCAGTACGAGACCTTTTCAGCAGCGGGTGCTGAATTGCATTTCCAAGGACGCAATGTCCACCCTGGTACTGCCAAAGGGCAAATGGTCAACGCTCTTCAGCTAGCAATTGATTTTCATAATCAACTTCCAGAGAATGACCGACCTGAGTTAACAGAAGGTTACCAAGGCTTCTACCACCTAATGGATGTGACAGGTAGTGTCGAAGAGGCGCGTGCAAGCTACATCATTCGTGATTTTGAAAAAGATGCCTTTGAAGCTCGTAAAGCAGCAATGCAGTCTATCGCTGATAAGATGAATCAAGAACTTGGTAGCGACCGTGTCACCCTAAACTTGACAGACCAGTACTACAATATGAAAGAAGTCATTGAAAAAGATATGACTCCAATTACCATTGCCAAAGCCGTTATGGAAGATTTGGGGATTACTCCTATAATCGAACCAATTCGTGGAGGGACAGACGGCTCTAAGATTTCCTTTATGGGAATCCCAACTCCTAATATCTTTGCGGGTGGAGAAAATATGCACGGACGTTTTGAATACGTCAGCCTTCAGACCATGGAATGTGCAGTTGATACCATTATTGGTATCGTAGCTTATAAAGGCTAAAAAGACGAGGTAGCTCAGCTACTTCGCCTTTCTTTTTATTCTGCTGGTTTTTCTTGATTTCCAGTACTTGTTGTAGATTCTGTTGTTCCCTTTTCTGAAGATGATTCAGCAGGTTTAGAATCGGTTGTGTTGCTTGGTTTGTTTTCGTCCCTTGCAGTTTCACTGTTAGATTCTGCAGCTACTGATGTTTCAGTTTCGGTACTTGTATTATCACCATTTGCCTCTGCATTTGTCGCTGGAGTTGCTTCTTCACTTGCGCTTGATTTTGACTTGATTTCTTGATTCAAGACTAGAATAGCTTTTGTTAATTCAAGTAAAGCAGCTTTATCTTTACTCTTAGCAGAAAGTTGATCTAGTAATGCATCCACTTTATCAAAGTCTGCATCAGAACCCTTATTGTTTTCTAAATAAGCATGAAGCGACATAAGAATATCGTAGAGTTTTTGATAGAGAACAAGTGTCTGAGGATCTTGCTCAGCATTTTCCTTTTCTTGTTGAAGGGCGCTAGCGATACGAGTCAAGACATCTTTTACCTGACTGTTTACTTCATCCAAGTCCGCATCAGCCTTGTTTGTGGCAGCTTTGAGATTTTCTACTTCTTCTGCCAAAGATTGTCTGATTCCTTCTTCTTGGATTTGTTCTAAGAGTTGATTTGCCTTACTCAAGAGGCTTTCTACTTCTTCCTTGCTAACATGATTGACATGTTCTTCAGGCATAAAGTCTCCGTACAATTCTTTCAAGAAGCCATAAATAGCTGTCTTGGCAGTTTGGTTATCAACTTTTTCAGTATCTAGAACTGTCTGAGTCGATTTAGCAGTAGTTGGTTGAGCTTTCAAAGCTTCTTCCACTTCTTGTTTTGCCTGATAGATGCTTGGGAATAGTCTGTTCAATTCTGCTGCCTTAAGGAAAGATTGAGATTGATACAAGGTCCAAGTCAACTGAGCTACTTTGTTCCGAAGTTCATCATTTAAACGACCGTCATTTACGTGTTCGTAGAAATACTTGATGTATTCCACTGTTGTAACACCTGTTCGGTCATTAAAGTCTTGAAGAGCTTGAAGTTGTGATTCAACCGCTGCTAAAGCAGCCTCATCTTTAGCCAATTTCGCTTCTTGAAGTCGAACGAGAAGGTCTTTCTTAGGAAGGCCATAGGAGTCTGTATCCAGTGTATTGATTTTATCAATCAAGGCCTGATATTTCTTATCTAGAGCGCTTGTTTCAACAGGTTTGACACTTTCATCAATATGGATATATTGCTTATCAAAGAGATCCAGTGTTGCAAGATAACCTGCAGTAGAGTTAGTTGCCAGTTTCTTCATGTTTTCAGTAAACTGTCCTAAGGCTAACTCAATCTGTCTTTGTTCGATAGGCTTGTCTTTGTAGATACTTCTGCTATCAGCTAGAAGTTGATCTACTTTTTCCAAGACTGCATTCTCATCAAAAGCTCCAGGTTGATAATTGGATTGTAGGGCTGGAATCTTGTTTTTCAAAGCAACCTCATAACCCTTCGTTTGAACCTTGATGTAGTGATTGTGGTCGCCATGAGGAATCACAAAACTACCATTTTCTACCTGTAAGCTATACGGAGACACACCATCTCGCAAAGCAGTCGTGTAAAGTTCATTTAGGAAATCAAGTTCTGGATTGCCAGTTTGAAGAGGAATCCGAACATGTTCCTTACGAACAGCATAGGGATGGATATGAGTTGGATCGTAGGCTTGGTCTGGATTTCCAAAGACAAAGAATCCGTTTGAAATTCTAATCGCTTCAAGTGGAACGCCGTATGTCTTCGAAATATAAGCAATCTTTTCTTCATCGCTAGCATCTCTTGAGAAAGACTCTACCGTTTTAGCAAGAGGTTTTACAGGCTCTGCATCATGATGTGTTTTCAAATGGTCTTGTGCAGCCTTAATTTGCTCTGCTGTCAAGTCCTTCTTGAAGAAGTAATGATTATGGTCACCGTGACTCATGACAAAACCTTGCTCATCCTCACTGATGACACGATTGGCATCAAAACCGTGATCATGGTCTTCACCATGTTTGTGGCCATGATTATCTTTATCGTGGCCATCATCATGGGCTGGACTTGGTGTTACTGGCGTCTTACCTCTTAAATGATCTTGAGCCGACTTAATTTGGTCAGATGTCAAGTCCTTCTTAAAGAAGTAATGATTGTGGTCACCATGAGTCATGACAAAGCCTTGCTCATCCTCACTGATGACGCGATTGGCATCAAAACTATGGCCATGTTCTTCACCGTGATGGTGATCATGATCTTCTTCATCGTGATCATCATGGGCTGGACTTGGTACTGATGGCGTTTTACTTTTCAGATGATCTTGGGCAGCCTTAATTTGCTCTGCTGTCAAATCTTTCTTAAAGAAATAATGATGATGATCACCGTGACTCATGACAAAGCCTGCCGCATCTTCACTGATGACTCTATCTGCATCAAAACCATGATTATGCTCCTCATCACGATGGTTCCCATGATTATCTTCATCGTGATCATCATGAGATGGACTTGGTGTTACTGGTGTTTTACTTCTCAAATGATCTTGTGCTGCCTTGATTTGTTCAGGAGTCAAATCTTTCTTAAAGAAATAATGATTGTGGTCACCGTGTGACATGACAAAGCCTGCTACATCTTCACTAATGACTCTATCTGCATCAAAACCATGATTATGCTCCTCATCACGATGGTTCCCATGATTATCGTTATCGTGTTCATCATCATGGGCTGGACTTGGTACTGATGGTTTTTTACCTTTCAAATGATCTTGGGCGACCTTAATTTGCTCTGCTGTCAAGTCTTTCTTGAAGAAGTAATGATTGTGATCACCGTGTGACATGACAAAACCTTGATCATCCTCACTGATAACACGATTGGCATCAAAAGCATGATCATGGTCTTCACCATGATGAGCGTCATGTCCCTCTCCATCATGGTCATGTTCTTCATGCTTAGGGGCCTGACTTCCATGGTCACCATCTTGCTCATGATGATGGTTTTGCTGAGTAGGTTTTTCTGTTGGTTTGCTTGGATTCTCCAATGGTGTTGGTTTCACACTGTCACTAGCTAGAGGAATCATTCTCGCAATCTTTTCTTCTAATGCAGAAAGCTTTGTATAGGGAATGAAATGATAGTGATTTCCATGAGGAATCGCTACACCACTTGGTGTTCTGCTTGAAATCTTAGCAGGGTCAAAAGTCAAACCATCCGATTCAGCATATCGTTGAGTACTTGGAAGAGCATAGAGCTGCTGTAATAGACTTTGAAGACTCTCGGCTTTATTACTTGGTATTTCAGCCTGTTGAATAGGCTTAGTAGTTTGACCAGTCCCATTTGTACTTGGACGATAGTCAGTCACACTCGGTTGTTTTCTAGTTCCAGAGAGGTAAGCTTGAGCTGCAGCCAATTCACTAGCAGACAAGGAACTCTTTGGAATGTAGTGGTAATGTCCTCCGTGAGGGACGATATAAGCATCACCAGTATCCTCTATAATATCAGATGCATTAAAGATGTAGCCATCATCAGTAGTATAGCGACCTTGAGATTGAGCAAGCGCCACTGCACTATTAGATGTTGGTGCATCGTGAGTATGACCTTGTTTTTGGCGTTCAATTTCGTCCTTTGAACGAACGTTATCCGCATGTGCCACATCCTTAAGGTAAACATAATATTTACCATCCACCTTGATAATGTAACCACCTTTGACTTCGTTGACAATATCAGCGTCTTTAAGTTGATAGTTGGCATCTTTCATCAAAAGTTCTTCACTGAAAATCGCATCAAAAGGAACTTTCCCATTATAATAATGGAAATGATCACCGTGTGAAGTCACATAACCTTGATCAGTGATTTTCACAACAATCTGTTCAGCCTGAATATCTTCTTTTTTGCTAACTTGATCTGGTGTTTGTGTCTCTGTTTTTGGAGTGTCTTGTTTCCCATCGACATAAGATACACGATTCGTATCTTTGTTCTCTCCTGTCTGATGTTGATTCAATGCATAAATACAAAGACTTAAAGAAAGGACGACAGCTGCACCAGCAGCAAGTTTCTTCTTATTTATTTTCATAATCTCCTCATTTCAATTCTTCTGCTAAAATACTCATATTTTCTTCAAGATTTTCTAAATAAGTCTTGTCATTTTGTGGGTCTGCCTCTAAAGGATTCAGAGTTT
>NZ_RQZB01000017.1:0-48716 GCF_003859975.1 Streptococcus sp. OH4692_COT-348 | reverse complement strand
TGGCTTGCACTTGTTGACGCTGACTTAGACGCGCTTGTTGATGCACTTTGGCTCGCACTTGTTGAAGCTGACTTAGATGCGCTCGTCGAAGCACTTTGGCTTGCACTTGTTGACGCTGACTTAGACGCGCTTGTTGATGCACTTTGGCTCGCACTTGTTGACGCTGACTTAGATGCGCTCGTTGAAGCACTTTGGCTTGCACTTGTTGACGCTGACTTAGACGCGCTTGTTGATGCACTTTGGCTCGCACTTGTTGAAGCTGACTTAGATGCGCTCGTTGAAGCACTTTGGCTCGCACTTGTTGAGACTGACTTAGACGCACTTGTTGATGCCGACTTAGATGCGCTCGTTGAAGCACTTTGGCTTGCACTTGTTGACGCCGACTTAGACGCGCTTATTGAAGAACTTTGACTTACACTAGTAGAAGTACTTCTACTCTTATAATCACTATCAGATACTTTTATAGTTACCGTATCTGTAGTCCTATCTTTATAAATAATAGTGACTGTACCATTATCGCTAATAGTGAAGGAATCAATACGTTTTTCCTTCTTATTATTTAGTTTTTCAACAGCAGACAATATACGAGCTTTTTCTTTAGAGTTCAATCGAGAGATATTATCTACTTGGAAAGTTTCAGTCGGCGCTGCACCATCCATAATATCTGCCAATCTGCCTTGTTTAATAAAGAAATTCCCTTTATTTGCATCCCCAGCTTGGGTATAGTTTCCAGCCTTATCTGTTGCGATAGCATTTCTGCGCCAATGATTTCCATCGGCAAATTCCAAATCATCCTTCATGTGTCCTGTAGCAGTAATACGAGCAGGGTTGGATGGAGTCGCAACGATTTCACCATTAGGGTCTGACAGGGAAGTAACTGTCCCCTTACCATATTTCTGATCTTTAAAGAAATTGTTAGCCAAGTCCGAAGCAGGACGATTTCCATCAGATTCTGGTACAAGTTTAAATTCTCTCAATTTACCCTTGTTATCAGTCGCGGTCATATCGACTGTGAAATCATCACCCGCATAAACGTAATAGTATTTATTTCCATCACTCCCAATAACTGGTTTAATTTGTTCCCCATTCCGAGTTACGGATACATTAACGTCAGGAATTTCCTTTTCTTTCTCTAGGTTTGCATTAATTTCACTTTGAGAACCATCACGATAAGTAACTGTAATTTTACCGTCGGTAGAAACCACTATTTTAGATTTAGTTCCTGGATAAGATAGAGTCAGGCTACCATCTGCATTTGGAGTTAATTCACCTTTTGATACATCCGGAGCAACATCTCCATGTTGTTGCAAATTAGTAAGATTGTGCGGATTTTTAACAAAATTATTATAAACTTCCTTAACTTCATCTGGTGTCAAATGGTCCAAATCAGAAACCTGAACAGTATTACCACTTTGGATTTCATGACGTTCGTTGAAACCTTTGATAAGAAACTTAACTGAATCTCTAGCTACTTGACCATTGTACTGACCAGATGAGAAATTATAGGTGTACTCTTTCCCTATCTGTGCTGATAAATCGTTACCACCAACTGTACCTTGGAGATAACTAAATACATTCGGCCTGTTGATACCAGGTACACCTATCTGGTTTCCAACATAGTTAACACCTGGGACGGGATCGCTCGGGTCTGCTCCGTAGATATATATATTACTATTTGAACGACTTTGAATACCAATTAAATCATTAATTGAATCGCCATTATATACTTCTTTGTAACGATTATCAATATTGTATTGTGGGCCAAGTTTTGAAGTTGTTTGATTATTTGTAGGTTGTTGTCTATACCCCGTCGAAACACTTGCTGATTGAACTCTAGAAGCATTCCCTTGAGTATTTTGCCCGATAGGTGCTGAGCTGACCTGAACCTGCATATCAGCAGTCGCAGTCGGCACATTGTTATCATATTTAACTTTTACTTCAATCCTACCGCTTAAGTTTCTATTTTGTCCGTGTCTGTAATTATAAACAATTTCGGAACCCTGAGTAAAGGTTTTTTCCATAGAGTAGCCGTTAAATGTTGCACTTTGGACATGGCCTCCTCGGCCGACATTTACCCTAACACCTACATTGCTCAAAGCACTATCAGCCTGAACATTCATAGTGTACGTCGCGATACCAGTAGCCTTATCAAAAGTAGCGTCAGGACTACTTACCGTCATACGTCCGTCATTCTGAGCAGTAGCCCAACTTGCACGAAGAGAAGTATAGCGTAACATAGCTTGGCCATTACGGGCATCACGCGCACCTGATTGAGCTCTCAAAACGGCATTGACAATTGAATTACGAGCCAAGGTAGCTTTTTGCACCACCTCTGTCCAATCACTCGTTGGATTCGCCAAAGCTTTTTCAATGGCTGTCACTGCTGCATTTACCTTAGTAATTGCAGAATCAGTGTTTGGCAAACCAGCAGCTTTCGCTAAGTATTCACCCATTTCAGCTGAAAGCTTGGTTAACTTCTTACGATTTTCTTCATTTTTCTTTACAGAAGTTTCCACAGATGATAAGGTTGCAGCTGTCGCTCCAACTAAACTTGTTGTATCTGAATTCGTTTTAACAACATTTGACTCAATAGCAGCAGGCTTCAAAATTGATGAATCAATTTTGGCAACCTTTGATTCATTTTGAGTCGATACTTTCTTATCATCTTGAGTTTCAGATACAGTTTTTGCTGAGGAAGCTCCTACAGATGTTGACACACTACTTGTTTGGCTGGCAGATTGACTCACACTAGTTGACGTACTAGCAGCACCTGAAGCACTAGCGCTGGCTGAAGCCGATGTGCTAGCTGAGGCACTAACTGACGTACTAGCGGAAGCACTTGCTGAGGTGCTGGCTGAAGTACTAGCTGAGGTGCTAGTAGAAGCCGATTCTGAAATCGAAGTACTTTCACTCACAGAAGTAGACAAACTAGTAGAATTTTCCGAGTTACTTAGAGATGTCGTACCCAAAACTGCTGTATCATTTGTAACCAAAAGGTCTGGTTTTTCCAGTGTTTTTTCCACGGCTACTGTTTCATTTGCAAATACTTTTGTTTGAGTAGCAACACTACCACCTAAAACAGCCCCTGTGGCGGCAAGTCCCTTGATAATATCCAGACCTGTAATAGAAGGATTCACTTTATCCTCTACTACTTCAGTCATGACTTGAGTAGTATCTACACCACCCCGCAAAACCTTAAATAAACCAAAAAGAGAGGTTGAAGCTCTCAACCAATGCTTACCCGATTTAATTAACTTATAACGTGTCACACGGTCTGTCTCTCTATAACGACCATTCTGACATCTAAAAAACATGTTTTACTCCTTTTCATCCACACCAAAGTATACACTATGGCCAATTTAATCATACACTTAAAAGTATACTTTAAATGCAAACTATTGTCAATCATCTTAATATATTTTTTTACATGATATGATACTTCAAACTTATTTATATCCTTGTTTCAAGATAGTATTTAATATATACAATTTTAAATATGCTAAAAATCTATTGCATTGCTTAATGTAGATATACACATTAATACTAAAAAATACTAAAACATAAATAATTTGATTTCTATTTCTTAAAACAAAAAACTCATGAACGAATAACATCCATGAACTATGACGAGTTAGTGAGGTCCGTAGCTCGGGCAATTTCTAACTGTTACGACAAAAAAAGCCTACGAATCGATACTATTCGTGAACTTTGCTTAGCGAAGGGCTTAACCAAGTTACATACAAACTTGGCGTTAGTTACTTACATTGTTATACGATTAAATAAATTTACTGAACTACGACATGGAGTTTGGCAAATCAATTACATTTTCCAAACGTAGTTAGTAAGACAGTTACCCTTTTTTATCTATTACGACGGAAAAATCCACGAATCGATAATATTCGTGGATTTTTCCTAGTAAAGCGTTTAGGTAAGCCGATTTTTTATACTACGACACTCACTACCCGTTACGACGTAAAGTTTTACGAATCGATATTATTCATAAAACTTTACTAGTGGAGCGCCTAGCCAAGTTACTTAGATTGTTACACAATCAAGTAAATTTACTGAACTACGACACTGAGTTTTACAAATCGATTCCATTTGTAAAACTCAGTTAGTGAAGCAGTTAGGCAAGTCTAATAGGACTTGCCGTAGCCTACTTAGATTGCTTTGCAATCCAGTAGGCTTACTGAATCACATTTTCTCTTCCAACTCTACGTCTGGATACTTATCCGCAAACCAGCGGAGGGCAAAGTCATTTTCAAAGAGGAAGACTGGCTGGTCAAAGCGGTCCTTAGCCAAGATATTTCGACTTGATGACATGCGTTCATCTAGGTCCTCAGGCTTGATCCAACGAACGGTCTTTTTACCCATTGGGCTCATGACCACTTCCGCATTGTACTCGCCTTCCATACGGTGCTTAAAGACTTCAAACTGGAGTTGTCCAACAGCACCTAGCATGTACTCACCTGTTTGGTAATTCTTATAAAGCTGAATAGCTCCTTCTTGCACCAATTGCTCAATCCCCTTGTGGAAGGATTTTTGCTTCATGACATTCTTGGCAGAAACTTTCATGAAAATCTCAGGGGTAAAGGTTGGCAGTGGTTCAAATTCAAACTTGTTTTTTCCAACTGTCAAAGTATCCCCAACCTGATAAGTACCGGTATCGTAAACCCCGATAATATCACCTGCCACGGCATTGGTCACATTCTCACGACTTTCAGCCATAAACTGAGTAACATTAGACAGCTTGGCGCCCTTACCAGTACGAGGCAGGTTGACACTCATACCACGCTCAAATTCACCCGATACGATACGGACAAAGGCGATACGGTCACGGTGACGAGGGTCCATGTTGGCTTGGATTTTAAAGACAAATCCTGAGAAATCCTTATCATAAGGATCCACAATTTCACCATCTGTTTTCTTATGACCATGAGGTTCTGGAGCAAACTGAAGGAAGGTTTCAAGGAAGGTCTGCACACCAAAGTTTGTCAAAGCTGAACCGAAGAAGACTGGCGTCAATTCTCCAGCCAGAATAGCTTCCTCCGAAAACTCATTCCCAGCTTCATTTAAAAGTTCAATATCATCCTTGACTTGCTCGTAGAAAGGATTGCTACCAAAAAGCTTGTCCCCATCTTCTAAACTGGCAAAACGCTCATCCCCTTTATAGAGTTCCAAGCGTTGGTTATAGAGGTCATAGAGCCCCTCAAAGGCTTTCCCCATCCCGATAGGCCAGTTCATCGGGTAACTCGCAATACCCAAGACTTCTTCCAATTCTTGCAAGAGGTCCAGTGGCTCTCGACCGTCACGGTCTAGCTTGTTCATAAAGGTAAAGACGGGAATGCCACGGTGTTTGACAACTTCAAATAATTTCTTGGTTTGGGCCTCGATACCCTTGGCAGAGTCCACAACCATGACCGCAGCATCTACCGCCATCAAGGTACGATAGGTATCTTCTGAGAAGTCCTCGTGCCCTGGGGTATCTAGGATATTGACTCGTTTGCCGTCGTAGTCAAATTGCATAACAGATGATGTCACCGAAATCCCACGTTGCTTCTCGATATCCATCCAGTCAGACTTGGCAAAAGTCCCTGTTTTCTTTCCTTTTACAGTACCAGCCTCACGAATCTCGCCCCCAAAATAGAGCAACTGCTCAGTGATGGTTGTTTTCCCCGCGTCCGGGTGGGAGATGATGGCAAAGGTACGACGTTTCTTAATTTCTTCTTGAATATTCATAAGTTCTCTTTCTTTGATTCTCTATTTTTCTTGTTTCGATAGCTAAGAATGATTTTTACATTGGATTTTACCATTCCTTTCAACACTCCATTATATCGGATTTTAGCAATTTTTTCAATTTCTATTTCTTTTCACTTATCCCTCCCTTATTTATAGGAAAATATGGTAAAATAGAACAGACTAAAAATCATCATTTCACGAAAGGATGCAAGATGAAAATTACGCAAGAAGAGGTAACACACGTTGCCAATCTTTCAAAATTAAGATTCTCTGAAGAAGAAACTGCTGCCTTTGCGACTACCTTGTCTAAGATTGTAGACATGGTTGAATTGCTGGGCGAAGTTGACACAACTGGTGTTGCACCAACTACGACCATGGCTGACCGCAAGACTGTACTCCGCCCTGATGTGGCCGAAAAAGGAACTGACCGTGATCGCCTGTTTAAAAACGTACCTGAAAAAGACAACTACTATATCAAGGTACCAGCTATCCTAGACGATGGAGGAGATGCCTAATGACTTTCAACAATAAAACCATTGAAGACTTGCACGATCTCCTTGTTTCTAAGGAAATTTCTGCAACTGAATTGACCCAAGCTACGCTTGAAGATATCAAGTCTCGCGAGACAGCTATTAACGCTTTTGTTACCATCGCTGAGGAGCAAGCTCTTGCTCAAGCTAAAGCTATTGATGAAACTGGAATTGACGCTGATAATGTCCTTTCAGGAATTCCACTTGCTGTTAAAGACAACATCTCTACAGACGGTATTCTCACAACTGCTGCCTCAAAAATGCTCTACAACTACGAGCCAATCTTTGATGCGACAGCTGTGTCAAATGCTAAATCAAAAGGTATGATTGTCGTTGGAAAAACCAACATGGACGAATTTGCCATGGGTGGTTCAGGTGAAACTTCTTACTATGGTGCCACTAAAAATGCTTGGGACCACAGCAAGGTTCCTGGTGGCTCGTCTAGTGGTTCTGCCGCAGCTGTAGCTTCTGGGCAAGTCCGCTTGTCACTTGGTTCTGATACCGGTGGTTCCATCCGCCAACCTGCTGCCTTCAACGGGATTGTTGGTCTCAAACCAACCTACGGAACGGTTTCTCGTTTCGGTCTCATTGCCTTTGGTAGCTCATTAGACCAGATTGGACCTTTTGCTCCTACCGTTAAGGAAAATGCCCTCTTGCTCAATGCTATTGCCAGCGAAGATGCCAAAGACTCTACTTCGGCTCCTGTCCGTATTGACGACTTTACTTCAAAAATCGGTCAAGACATCAAGGGCATGAAAATCGCTTTGCCTAAAGAATATCTTGGCGAAGGAATTGACCCAGAGGTTAAAGAAACCATCCTGAATGCGGCCAAACATTTTGAAAAACTTGGCGCTATCGTTGAGGAAGTCAGCCTTCCTCACTCTAAATACGGTGTGGCCGTTTACTACATTATCGCTTCATCTGAAGCTTCATCAAACTTGCAACGCTTTGACGGTATCCGTTACGGCTACCGCGCAGAAGATGCAACCAACCTTGATGAAATCTATGTAAACAGCCGTAGCCAAGGTTTTGGTGAAGAAGTGAAACGTCGTATCATGCTAGGTACTTTCAGCCTTTCATCAGGTTATTACGATGCTTACTACAAGAAAGCTGGTCAGGTCCGTACCCTCATCATTCAAGATTTCGAAAAAGTCTTCGCGGATTACGACTTGATTTTGGGTCCAACTGCTCCAAGTGTTGCCTATGACTTGGATTCTCTCAACCACGACCCAGTTGCTATGTACTTAGCTGACCTTTTGACCATCCCAGTCAACTTGGCTGGTCTCCCAGGAATTTCGATTCCTGCTGGCTTCTCTCAAGGTCTACCTGTCGGTCTACAATTGATTGGTCCTAAGTACTCTGAGGAAACCATTTACCAAGCTGCTGCTGCTTTTGAAGCAACAACAGACTACCACAAACAACAACCCGTGATTTTTGGAGGTGATAACTAATGAACTTTGAAACAGTCATTGGACTTGAAGTCCACGTAGAGCTCAACACCAATTCAAAAATCTTCTCACCTACTTCTGCCCACTTTGGAAATGACCAAAACGCTAACACTAACGTGATTGACTGGTCTTTCCCAGGAGTTCTGCCAGTTCTCAATAAAGGTGTTGTTGATGCTGGTATTAAGGCAGCTCTTGCCCTCAATATGGACATCCACAAAAAGATGCACTTTGACCGCAAGAATTACTTCTATCCTGATAATCCCAAAGCCTACCAAATTTCTCAGTTTGATGAACCAATTGGTTACAATGGATGGATTGAAGTCGAGCTAGAAGACGGTACGACTAAGAAAATCGGTATCGAACGTGCCCACCTAGAGGAAGACGCTGGTAAAAACACCCACGGTACAGATGGCTACTCTTACGTTGACCTCAACCGCCAAGGGGTGCCATTAATTGAGATTGTATCTGAAGCTGACATGCGTTCTCCTGAAGAAGCCTATGCTTATCTGACAGCCCTCAAGGAAGTTATCCAGTATGCTGGCATTTCTGACGTTAAAATGGAAGAAGGTTCCATGCGTGTGGATGCCAACATCTCTCTTCGTCCTTATGGTCAAGAGAAATTCGGTACTAAGACTGAGTTGAAGAACTTGAATTCCTTCTCAAATGTCCGCAAGGGGCTTGAATATGAAGTCCAACGTCAAGCTGAAATCCTTCGCTCAGGTGGTCAAATCCGCCAAGAAACTCGTCGTTATGATGAGGCAAATAAGGCAACCATCCTCATGCGTGTCAAGGAAGGTGCTGCAGACTACCGCTACTTCCCAGAACCAGACCTACCCCTCTTTGAAATCTCAGACGAGTGGATCGAAGAAATGCGGACAGAATTACCAGAGTTTCCAAAAGAACGCCGTGCGCGTTATGTATCTGACCTTGGCTTGTCAGACTACGATGCTAGCCAGTTGACTGCAAATAAAGTCACTTCTGACTTCTTTGAAAAAGCTGTTGCCCTAGGTGGCGACGCCAAACAAGTCTCTAACTGGCTCCAAGGTGAAGTCGCTCAATTCTTGAATGCTGAAGGCAAGACACTTGAACAAATCGAACTAACACCAGAAAACTTGGTTGAAATGATTGCCATCATCGAAGACGGCACGATCTCTTCTAAGATTGCCAAGAAAGTCTTTGTCCATCTAGCTAAAAATGGTGGTGGCGCGCGTGAATACGTGGAAAAAGCAGGTATGGTTCAAATCTCAGATCCAGCTGTTTTGATTCCAATTATCCACCAAGTCTTTGCAGATAACGAAGCTGCTGTTGCCGACTTCAAGTCAGGCAAACGCAACGCAGATAAGGCCTTCACAGGCTTCCTTATGAAAGCAACCAAAGGCCAAGCCAACCCACAAGTTGCCCTTAAACTTCTTGCTCAAGAATTAGCGAAGTTGAAAGAAGATGAATAACAGACTTTTTATATACCTTTTTCTGTTTTAGAAAGACGAAAAAATGAACAAATTTTTACGATTGCTATTTGTTTTAGTCATCATCGCTATGCTAGGCGCTTCTATACTACAAATTTTCTTTCCATCATACATGGGAAGTCACTCCGGGTATGGAATCTCTGCTGGTTGGCAACGAGAAATTGGAATATGGAACCTAGCTGTATTGATTCTTATTCTCGGTGTCAATATTAAGTACGATTGGTTCTATCTACGAATCGTGCTTCTCGCTCTCATCTTCGGTGGGATTGGAATAGGAACAAATCACTTAGTCAATTTTATGGAGTATCATTCTCCTGTAAATGCTATCGGTGCTTTCGAAAATTACTTGCTAGCGACGGGGTGGATTGTAGGATGGCTCATTGAACATCATTCCATAAAGAAGATAACTGCTAGTAAATAACGACAAGTATATCTTAGATGATTTTTAAAGGTTATAATATAGTTTAATAATCATTCAAATTAAGAGATCTACCTTTTCAATAGCCTCAATCTCATATCCTTCTTGAAGAGCTCAGCTACGACCAAGAAAGTCTTTGTTCACCTAGCTAAAAATGACGGTGGTGCGCGTGAATACGTTGAAAAAGCAGGTATGGTTCAAATTTCAGATCCAGCTGTTTTGATTCCAATTATCCACCAAGTCTTTGCCCAGGAATTAGCGAAATTGAAAGAAGATTAATATGTAAAAGAAACCAGCCCTGAGGTTGGTTTTTTTCGCTCCTACCATCTCCCATTAACTATTTTGGCTTTATTTCCAGAAGATTTTATGGTAAAATGAAGAGTAATAATATTTATTAAAGAGGTAAAAACATGATTGAAGCAAGCAAATTGAAAGCTGGTATGACATTTGAAACTGCAGACGGAAAATTGATCCGCGTTTTGGAAGCTAGCCACCACAAACCAGGTAAAGGGAACACGATTATGCGTATGAAATTGCGTGATGTCCGTACTGGTTCTACATTTGATACAAGCTACCGTCCAGAAGAAAAATTCGAACAAGCTATTATCGAAACTGTTCCAGCTCAATACTTGTACAAAATGGATGAAACTGCCTACTTCATGAACACTGAAACTTACGACCAATACGAAATCCCAGTCGTAAATGTTGAAAATGAATTGCTTTACATCCTTGAAAACTCTGATGTGAAAATTCAATTCTACGGAACAGAAGTAATCGGTGTAACTGTACCAACTACTGTTGAATTGACAGTCGCTGAAACACAACCATCTATCAAAGGTGCTACTGTTACAGGTTCTGGTAAACCAGCAACTATGGAAACTGGACTTGTTGTCAACGTTCCCGACTTCATCGAAGCTGGACAAAAATTGATCATCAACACTGCAGAAGGAACTTACGTTTCTCGTGCCTAATCTCTAGAAAGAGGTCATTCTATGGGAATTGAAGAACAATTTGGCGAAATCGTTATCGCTCCACGTGTACTTGAAAAAATCATTGCCATCGCAACTGCTAAAGTTGAGGGTGTCCACTCATTTTCAAATAAATCCGTATCTGATACCCTATCAAAATTTTCTCTAGGTCGTGGCGTTTATCTTAAAAATATCGAAGAAGAGCTGACAGCTGATATCTATCTCTATCTTGAGTACGGTGTGAAGGTACCAAAAGTCGCTCTTACTATTCAAAAAGCAGTCAAAGATGCTGTTCGTGATATGGCTGATGTGGAACTTGCTGCTGTCAACATTCATGTTGCAGGAATCGTTCCAGACAAAACACCAAAACCTGAGTTGAAAGATCTATTTAACGAGGACTTCCTCAATGACTAGTCCATTATTAGAATCTAGACGTGAACTTCGTAAATGCGCTTTTCAAGCTCTTATGAGCCTTGAATTCGGCACAGATATGGAGACAGCTTGTCACTTTGCCTACACGCATGATCGTGAAGATGCAGATGTGCAGATCCCTGCCTTTCTTCTGAACTTGGTTTCTGGCGTTCAAGCTCAAAAAGACGAGCTGGATAAACAAATCAACCAGCACCTCAAGTCAGGCTGGACAGTTGAACGATTGACCTTGATCGAAAAAAACTTACTACGCTTGGGAATCTTTGAAATCACATCATTTGATACACCTCAGCTGGTAGCAGTCAATGAAGCTATTGAACTCGCTAAGAATTTTTCAGATCAAAAATCAGCCCGTTTTATCAACGGACTGCTTAGTCAATTTGTAACAGAAGAAAATGAATAATCGAAAAGGTGTTTGGTCTTCCAAGCACTTTTTTACTTTCCCCTCTGCACAGAGTAATACTCTTCGAAAATCTCTTCAAACCGCGTCAACGTCGCCTTGCCGTACTCAAGTACAGCCTGCGGCTAGTTTCCTAGTTTGCTCTTTGATTTTCATTGAGTATAAGAAGCACATAAAAACTAGAACTGACTGCCAGTTCTAGTTTTTGCGTAATCTGAAGTATTAGTATTTTCTAAATCGTTGGTAACGTTCTTCCAATAACTCTTCTAGCGGTTTTTGTGAAAGTCTAGCTAGATCAGCTTGAAGTTCTTTTTTAACATTCTTAATAAGTTCTTTACTAGAAAGTCCTGCTTCAGAAATCACCTTATCCACCACGTCCATTTCTAACAGTTCATGCGAAGTGATTTTCATCAGTTCTGCCGCTTCCATGGCACGACTGCCATCTTTCCATAGAATAGAAGCAAAACCTTCTGGACTGAGAATGGCATAGATAGAATTTTCCAGCATCCAAACACGGTCTGCGACTGCCAGAGCCAGAGCCCCACCTGAACCACCTTCACCAATAATGATGGCAATTATAGGAACTTTCAGGTCACTCATTTCCATGAGATTGCGAGCAATAGCTTCCCCTTGACCACGTTCTTCCGCTCCGACACCAGGATAGGCTCCGGCAGTGTTGATAAAGGTCACTACTGGACGGCCAAACTTTTCAGCCTGTTTCATCAACCGTAGGGCCTTGCGGTAACCTTCTGGATGCGGTTGGCCAAAATTCCGTTTTAGGTTATCTTGTAAACTCTTGCCTTTTTGGATACCAACTACTGTTACAGCTTGATCTCCAAGCCAACCAATACCACCAACAACTGCACCATCATCACGAAAAGAACGGTCGCCGTGTAATTGGATAAAGTCATCAAAAATGCCTATCGCAAAGTCCAAGGTTGTCAAGCGACTCTGCTCACGCGCTTCTCTGACTATTTTTGCAATATTCATCTAGGACTCCCTCCATGCAATCTGACTAGACTAGCAATCGTATCTGGCAAGTCTCTTCTTTTAACAATAGCATCCACAAAACCATGTTCCAATAGGAATTCTGCCTTTTGAAACCCCTCAGGCAAGCTTTCACGAACCGTATTTTCAATCACACGACGCCCAGCAAAACCGACCAAGCTCTGTGGTTCAGCCAGAATGATATCCCCTTCCATAGCGAAAGAAGCTGTGACACCACCTGTCGTTGGATCTGTCAAAATGGTCAGGTAAAAGAGACCTGCATTTGAATGGCGTTTAACCGCTGCAGAAATCTTGGCCATCTGCATGAGACTCATGATTCCTTCCTGCATACGTGCTCCACCAGATGCTGTGAAAAGAACAACTGGCAATTTTTCAACAGTCGCATATTCAAATAATCGAGTGATTTTTTCACCTACAACTGTACCCATAGAAGCCATGATAAAGTTGGAATCCATAATCCCAAGAGCCACAGTCTGACCTTTAATAAGAGCTGTTCCTGTGACAACGGCTTCATCCAAACCTGTTTTTTCACGCATAGTTGCTAGTTTCTTTTGATAACCAGGGAAATGCAAGGGATCCTTGCTTTCAATCCCTGTAAACAATTCCTTGAATGTTCCCATATCAATCGTCAAAACCAAGCGTTCTTGGGCAGAAATACGAAAGGTATAGCTACAGTGCGGACAGATACGCTCACTTCCCAGATCCTTCTGATAGATGGTATGCTTACAACCCGGACACTTAGAAAATAATTCATCTGGAACCTCTGGCTTGGCTTGAGGTTTTTCCCTAACCGAACGATTAGGATTGATTCGAATATATTTATCTTTTTTACTAAATAGAGCCATTGATTCCCCTTTTCGGTTTAAACTCTTAAAGTCATTTTATTCTTTTTCTTGATATTTAGGTAAGAAGGTTTCCATCAAGAAGGAAGTATCATAATCTCCAGCAATGACATTGCGATCTGAAATGAGGTCAAGCTGGAAATCTGCATTAGTCTGCACCCCCTCTATCTCTAGTTCATAGAGGGCACGTTGCATTTTCATCAAGGCATCAAAACGATTTTCACCATGAACGATGATTTTAGCAATCATACTATCATAATAAGGTGGAATGGTATAGCCTGGATAAACTGCTGAATCCACGCGTAAGCCAACTCCACCACTTGGCAGATGGAGATTAGTAATCTTACCTGGACTTGGAGCAAAGTTAAAGGCTGGATTTTCTGCATTGATACGACACTCGATAGCATGCCCTCTTAGAACAATATCTTCTTGCTTAACAGACAGAGGCTGACCTGCCGCAATGCGAATCTGTTCCTTAACGATATCCACACCTGAAACAAACTCTGTTACTGGATGCTCTACCTGAACACGTGTATTCATTTCCATGAAATAGAATTTACCACTGGCTTCATCAAGAAGAAACTCAATGGTTCCTGCATTTTCATAGCCAACAGACTCTGCAGCTCGAACAGCAGCAGAACCAATTTCATTGCGTAGCGTTTTGCCAATTGCAATCGAAGGACTTTCTTCCAAAACCTTTTGGTTATTCCGTTGAAGAGAACAATCCCGTTCCCCCAAGTGAATCACATGTCCATGCTCATCTCCTAGGATTTGAACCTCGATGTGGCGAGCTGGATAGATAACCCGTTCAATGTACATGGCACCATTGCCATAGTTGGCCTTGGCTTCACTAGAGGCCGTTTCAAAGGCTGAAACGAGGTCTTCTGGTTTTTCAACCTTACGAATCCCTTTACCACCTCCACCTGCTGAAGCCTTGAGCATAACAGGGTAGCCAATTTTTTCAGCAACAATCAAAGCTTCCTCAGAGTTATGCACTTCTCCATCCGAACCTGGAATGACTGGTACACCTGCTTTGATCATCTGAGAACGCGCATTGATTTTGTCTCCCATCATATCCATGACATGACCAGATGGACCGATAAACTTAATCCCCACCTCTTCACACATGGTAGCAAATTTGGAATTTTCACTGAGAAATCCAAAACCGGGGTGAATGGCTTCTGCCTCAGTCAAGACTGCAGCTGATAGAACCGCATTAATATTGAGATAAGACTCAGTTGACTTACCAGGACCGATACAAACCGCTTCATCTGCCAAAAGCGTATGAAGGGCTTCCTTATCAGCAGTTGAATAAACAGCCACCGTTGCGATCCCCAGTTCACGCGCCGCACGGATAATACGGACCGCAATTTCACCACGATTGGCAATTAAAATTTTTCGAAACATGGAGAACCTCCTTAGTTCCCTATTGCAAAGGTTAGAGTACCACTGGCTGCAAGCTTGCCATCCACTTCAGCCTTTGCTTCAACCACAGCAATGCTACCACGGCGTTTTACAAAAGTCGCTGTCATAACCAATTGGTCACCAGGTACAACTTGCTTCTTAAATTTAACCTTGTCCATACCAGCATAAAAGACCAGTTTCCCCTTATTTTCAGGCTTAGACAACTCCAAGACACCAGCAGTTTGCGCCAAGGCTTCCATGATTAGAACACCTGGCATGACAGGGTATTGAGGGAAATGACCATTAAAGAAGGGCTCATTGATGGTCACATTTTTGATGGCAACAATGGTATCCTCGCTCACTTCCAACACACGGTCCACTAGGAGCATAGGATAACGGTGGGGAAGGGCTTCTTTGATTCCTTGAATATCGATCATTTGATACGTACCAATCCTTTACCAAACTCAACCATTTCTTCGTTAGAAACGAGAATTTCCGTTACCACGCCATCCTTAGGTGCTGGAATTTCATTCATGACTTTCATGGCTTCGATAATAACTAATGTTTGGCCTTTTTTAACACTATCACCAACTGTGACGAAGGCAGGTTTATCAGGACCAGCAGCCAAGTAAGCCACCCCAACAAGTGGGCTCTCTACAACATCTCCCTCAGCAGCCATACTTGCTTCTGCTGGAGCTGAAACTTCTTCTGCTACAGTCTCTGCTGGAGCAGATGTAGGAGCTACTGGACTGGGTGTTGCTAGAACGGGCGCTGGAGCGACTTGAGCTGCAACTTCAGACACCATTCTCGCTTCATTCTTGCTAAACTGCAACTCATCCGTCCCATTCTTATAAGAAAACTCTCTCAAACTTGACTGGTCAAATTGGGCCATCAAGTCTTTAATATCGTTTAAATTCATACTTATTTATTCTCCCAACGTTTGAAAGCAAGAACTGCATTGTGGCCACCAAAACCAAAGGTATTTGAAATAGCGTATGGAATTTCTTGCTCCAAGCCTTGTCCATAGACGACATTGGCTTCGATATAATCTGATACTTCACTTGTTCCAGCTGTCATTGGTACAAAGTTATGACGCATAGCCTCGATTGTTACGATAGCTTCTACTGCACCCGCAGCACCCAGCAAATGTCCTGTGAAAGACTTGGTTGATGATACAGGCACTTCCTTACCAAGAACAGCTACGATCGCACCACTTTCTCCTTTTTCATTAGCAGGAGTTGACGTTCCGTGAGCATTGACATAGGCTACTTGTTCTGGGGAAATCTCAGCTTCTTCCAAGGCTAATTTGATGGCCTTGATAGCTCCCTTACCTTCTGGATGAGGAGAAGTCATGTGGTAGGCATCACAGGTATGTCCATAACCAACCACTTCAGCAAGGATAGTAGCCCCACGTTTTTCAGCGTGTTCAAGGCTTTCAAGAACCAACATCCCAGAACCTTCACCCATGACAAAACCATTACGGTCCTTATCAAATGGAATGGAAGCACGAGTTGGATCCTCTGTAGTTGAGAGAGCAGTTAGGGCTTGGAAACCAGCAATAGCAAAAGGTGTGATAGAAGCTTCTGAACCACCTACCAACATAACATCTTGGAAACCAAACTTAATTGAGCGGAAGGCATCCCCAATCGCGTCATTTGATGAAGCACAGGCAGTATTGATGGATTTACAAACACCGTTTGCTCCAAAACGCATAGCCACATTTCCTGAAGCCATATTTGGCAAGGCTTTTGGAAGGGTCAATGGTTTCACACGTTTTGGTCCTCTGTCATTTAGGCGAAGCACTTGATCTTCAATTTCCTTGATTCCACCAATACCAGAAGCCACAATAACACCAAAACGATCCTTGTCAAGAGTCTCTACATCGAGATTAGCGTGATTAACAGCTTCTTGGGCTGCATACAAGGCATATAAAGAATAATTATCAAAACGATTGGTATCTTTCTTAACAAAGTATTTATCAAAAGGAAAATCTTGGATTTCTGCTGCATTATGCACATCAAAGTCACTATGATCAAATTTCGTAATTTGACCAATTCCGATTTTTCCAGTTGTCAAACTATTCCAAAATTCTTCTGGTGTATTTCCGATTGGAGATGTTACTCCATAACCTGTTACTACTACGCGATTTAGTTTCATCTTTTTTACCTCTAGCTTCTGCTACATACTTAAGCCACCATCAATGGCAACCACTTGACCAGTTAGATAATCTTGGCCTGCTAAAAATACTGTCAAATCTGCAACCTGCTCTGCCTGACCAAATTCTTTCATAGGAATTTGTGCCAGCATAGCATCTTTTACCTTGTCTGATAGAACAGCTGTCATATCGGACTCAATCATTCCAGGTGCAATAGCATTAACTCTGATATTGCGATTGGCCACTTCACGAGCCACAGACTTAGTAAAACCAATCAAACCAGCCTTAGAAGCTGCATAGTTAGCTTGACCGATATTTCCCATCAAACCAACAACACTAGACATATTAATGATAGCACCTTCTCTGGCTTTCATCATCGGTTTCAAGACTGATTGTGTCATGTTAAAGGCACCAGTCAGGTTAACCTTGAGCACTTTTTCAAAATCTGCTTCTGTCATCTTGAGCATAAGGGTATCTTGGGTAATTCCTGCATTGTTGACCAAAACATCTACTGAACCTAGCTCTGCAATAGCTTGCTCAACCATACGTTTAGCGTCTGCAAAATCTGATACATCTCCTGAAATAGGAACCACCTTGACACCACAGTCTGCAAATTCGGCAAGCAAATCCTCTGAGATTGCCCCACGACTGTTTAAGACGATGTTGGCTCCTGCTTGAGCAAACTTGTGGGCTATGGCAAGACCAATTCCACGACTCGAACCTGTAATAAAGATATTTTTATTTTTTAGTTGCATTCTTTTCTCCTGTTTCCTCTTGTATTTATGGGAGAAGGGATTACTCATTTTCTAGCAAGGCTTCCAAACTCGCCTGATCTTCAACATTGGCTAGTTTAGCCGTTTTATCAATTTTTTTGACAAAGCCTGACAAGACTTTCCCTGGGCCAATCTCGATAAAGTTGGTTACTCCTGCTTCTTGCATAACTGCAATACTTTCATAGAAACGAACTGGTTCCTTGACCTGACGCGTTAAGAGTTGAACTATATCTTCTTTTTGCATGACAGCAGCTTCTGTATTACCAACTAGGGGACAAGTAAAATCTGAAAAACTTACTTGAGCAAGAGTTTCAGCTAGTTTTTGGCTAGCAGGTTCAAGAAGAGCGGTATGAAAAGGTCCTGACACCTTGAGAGGAATCAAGCGTTTGGCACCTGCTTCCTGCAAGAGTTCGACAGCTCGGTCAACTGCAGCCACTTCTCCACCAATGACGATTTGTGCAGGCGTGTTATAGTTGGCTGGAGTAACCACTCCAAGTTCAGAGGCTTGCTTACAAGTTTCCTCAATGACCTCTACTGGCGTATTGAGAACTGCCACCATCTTACCAGAGCCAGCAGGAGCCGCTTCTTCCATATAGGCGCCACGCTTAGCAACCAAGGTAACCGCATCTTCAAAATCCAAGGCACCGCTAGCCACCAAGGCAGAGTATTCTCCAAGGGACAAACCAGCAACCATATCAGGCTGATAGCCCTTTTCTTGCAATAAACGATAGATAGCAACTGAAGTTGCTAAAATAGCTGGTTGCGTATAGCGGGTCTGATTGAGTTTTTCTTCTTCCGTATCAATGAGATGACGCAAATCATAACCGAGTACCTGACTCGCTTGATCAATCGTTTCTTTGACAATAGGATACTGATTATAGAGATCCCGGCCCATACCTAGATACTGGGCACCTTGACCAGCAAATAAAAAGGCTGTTTTAGTCATTTCTTACAACTCCTGCCCAACGAGAGGCTTCTTCTTGAATTTTCTTAGCTGCTCCGTAATACAAATCTTTTAGGATTTCTTCAACGCTTTCTTCTTTGGAAACAAGGCCTGCGATTTGACCTGCCATAACAGAACCACCATCCACATCTCCGTGAACAACCGCTTTGGCTAGAGCACCTGCTCCCATTTGTTCAAAAATTTCCAAATCTGGATTGTCTTGTTTAAAGGCATCTTTTTCAGCTTGTTCAAAATCACGAGTCAACTGATTTTTAATCGCACGAACAGCATGTCCAAAGTGTTGAGCTGAAATCGTAGTATCAATATCTCTAGCTTTTAAAATTTTCGCCTTATAATTCGGATGGGCATTAGACTCTTTTGCAACGACAAAACGAGTTCCAACCTGAACAGCCTCTGCACCTAGCATAAAGCCAGCTGCAACACCTTCACCATCCGCAATCCCTCCTGCAGCAATAACAGGAATAGATACAGCAGCAGCAACCTGGCGCACCAAGGTCATGGTTGTTAATTTCCCAATGTGTCCCCCAGCTTCCATTCCTTCTGCAATAACAGCATCCGCACCGATTTTTTCCATGCGTTTAGCTAGGGCAACACTTGGTACAACTGGAATAACTGTAATACCAGCTTCATGGAAACGTTCCATGTATTTACTTGGATTTCCTGCGCCTGTTGTCACTACCTTAACACCTTCCTCGATAACGAGGTCTACAATATCTTCCACAAAGGGAGACAAGAGCATGATGTTGACACCGAAGGGTTTATCAGTCAATGATTTGATTTTATCAATATTTGCCTTGACAACTTCTTTAGGGGCATTTCCCCCACCGATAATCCCTAGTCCTCCAGCCTTGGAAACAGCCCCTGCCAAATCACCATCAGCAACCCAGGCCATCCCTCCTTGGAAAATAGGATAATCAATGTTCAATAATTCTGTAATACGCGTTTTCATAGTGCCTCCATCGTTTCTTGCTTACGTAATAGTTCGATATCGTCATAATTTGAAAATCAAACTATTGCCTAAACAAGAGGGAGCGGGTTTCCCTACTCCTTCTATCTATATTCTGTTTATTTTGTTTGCTCTTCAACGTAGGCAACCAAGTCACCAACTGTTTTCAAGTCATCTTCTGCTTCGATTTGGATATCAAAAGCATCTTCGATTTCTGAGATTACTTGGAACAAGTCCAATGAATCTGCGTCCAAGTCATCAAAAGTTGATTCAAGTGTTACTTCTGATGCGTCTTTTCCAAGTTCTTCAACGATAATTTCTTGTACTTTTTCAAATACTGCCATAATAGGACTCCTTTAAAATAAATAGTTTTTTATAACAATGTGTTCACCACATGATTACCTAAATTGTAAGAATGAGCGTGCCCCAGGTCAAGCCTCCACCGAAGCCTGATAGCAGAACAGTCTGACTACCATCTAAACGGATGAGGCCTTGTTCTACACACTCTGAAAGTAAAATCGGGATACTTGCTGCACTGGTATTGCCATATTCCATCATATTGGCTGGAAGTTTGTCTCGGTCGACACCGATTTTCCTAGCCATCTTATCTAAAATACGGTCATTAGCCTGATGAAGTAGCAGATAATCCAAGTCTGTCGCCTCTACAGGAGATTCTTCAATAGTCTGGTTAATAGACTTGGCTACATCCCGAATAGCAAAATCAAAGACTGCGCGTCCATCCATCTTCAAAAATGAATCTGCACTTTCTTGATCTGAAAATGGAGAATGTAAGCCTGAATGTCCATACGTTAGACATTCGCTGCGACTTCCATCACTATTGAGACTCTCAGCCAAGAAATGCTCTTGCTCGCTAGCTTCTAGCAAGACACCACCAGCACCATCTCCAAATAAAACAGCTGTTGATCGGTCCGACCAATCGACTGCTTTAGAGAGAGTTTCACTGCCAATCACCAAGCCTTTTTGAAAGCGACCAGAAGCGATAAACTTTTCAGCAGTTGAAAGAGCAAATACAAATCCACTACAAGCAGCTGTTAAGTCAAAAGCAAAGGCCTTATTAGCACCAATATTAGCTTGGATACGAGCAGCTGTAGAGGGCATCATCGAATCAGGAGTAATGGTAGCTAGAATGATAAAATCCAACTCCTCTCCTGTGACTCCAGCTTTTGCCATCAGTTTCTTAGCAACCTCTGTAGCCAAATCACTAGTAGATTCTGTTCTTGAGATATGCCTTTGTCGTATTCCCGTCCGACTTGAAATCCACTCATCATTGGTATCCATAATCTGAGCCAAATCATGATTTGTAACCACTTGCTCAGGCACATAATGAGCAACCTGGCTTATTTTTGCAAAAGCCATTATCTCAAATCCTCCAAAAATTGATAAAGATTGGTCAAACCTTTGCTCATAACCTCAATTTCTTGCTTACTCATACCATCAATAATTTTTTCAACCATGGCCTTGTGGAAGCGTTTATGTAACCTATGAACCAAGCGACCTTTCTTTGTCAAATGCAGATGCACCACACGACGATCATGTTCTGAACGAATGCGTTCAATGTAACCCTTGCGTTCGAGATTATTCAAACTAGTCGTAACTGTCCCAAGAGTCACCATCAACTCTTTCGACACTTGACTTGGTGTCACGTCTGGGAATTTCCCAATCACATCAATCGTATGCATTTCTTTGATGGAGATATCCTTGAAACGACTACCTCTCAAGCTAACTTCCTCAATGACGAGGACATTGTTAAATATAGATGTTAAATATTCATTAATTCGTTGGTAGTCCAATCCTTCTTTCCCTCCTTCTCAAAAAACTTTTACAATCAAAACATTTGACAAAAGAATTATATCAAACTTCAAAGAATGGCGCAAGTATTTTTTTATTTTCCTGTAAATTTAGGCCTTCTTCTCTCCGAATGAGCCCGAACTCCCTCTTTGAAATCCTCTGTTTTGGCCAGTGATTCCTGTAGATGCAGTTCTAAAACAGCATAATCTTGCCAATCTTTAAATTGGCTCTCCCAAACCAACTTCTTGATGGCTGCATAGGAATTACTTGAACCACGTCTTAATTTTTTAAGAAGCTGTTCTCTGGTTTTTTCTAACTTATCAGCTTCAGAAATACGGTAAACCACACCCCACTCTAGAGCTTTTTCTGCTGTCAAAGCCTCTCCTGTCATGGCTAGTTGAGCAGCACGCGTCACACCAATACTTCGGCTCAAGAGATGAATTCCTCCTGCATCTGGAGCCAAACCAACTCCAACAAAGGCTTGGATAAATTTAGCCTTATCGGTCGCTAAACAGAAATCTGCAGCAACAGCCATATTGGCTGCGGCACCTGCAACAGCCCCATCAACCTCCATCAAAACAGGCTTTGCAATTTGCTTGATTTTATAAGAAATAGCATTGACTAGTTCTGCAATTTTCGTCAATGATGGAATATCATCCTCATCCACTGCCCGCTTCATCTCTACTAAATCTCCCCCAACTGAGAAGACTTTGCCATTCGCATTGATCAAGATAAAATGCACAGCTGAATCCTCTTCCGCCAGAGTCAAGGCTTCTAAAATTTCCTCACACATGGGAATATGGAAACCATTAGCGACATCAGGACGGTTTAAAGTAATAATTGCCAAATCCTCTTCAAGCTGATAAATAATATGTTCCATCTGGACTCCTTTTTATTTTTATAAGCAAGTTAAATCATTTTATTTTCAAAGTATATCTTTTTTACTCTAAAAAAGCAAGAATAAGAATGTAATAAGTGTCTCAGCCGATAGTAAGCAAGATTTCAAAAGTAAATAATTTTACTTGTTCTCATATGTTTAATATGATATAATATGGTTAACATGTTGTTATGAAAGGAGGAAATACATGTACAGAAACTTAGTTAACGTTGCGAAAGATGTCGTAAATTTAGCGAGTAAAAAAGAGTTGATAGAACGAGAGAAAAGGACTTATAAAGTGTTACTTGGAGATGATTTAGAAGTCCCAGACGAAATTAAGATACTTTCAAATCAAATAGTGGAACTTCTTATGAATTTGAACCTTGAAGAAATTTTAGCACTCCAAACTATCATGTATCTAGGACGGAATAAAAACTCTTACAATATTTCTCCAAATGAAATTTTCTATTCTCATTTAAAACACATAAAATCACAAGGTGTTAAAACTAAAGAAATAGAAGTAAACCATATGTTAGATAAACCGCTAGGTGAATATCTCACTGAAGGGTTTAGAATTCTTGGTATTGAATTATAGATCTAATTTAAAATATATTTGCGGTAAGTCCTAGGATAAACCGCTTTTTATATATATTTTTCTTCATTTGAAAAAAGGCTCTCTTTCTGCTATAATCGTATAAAATACTTACTTTAGGAGTCCTTATGAAGGTTGTTAAATTTGGAGGTAGTTCTCTTGCCTCTGCTAGTCAGTTAGAAAAAGTTTTAAACATTGTCAAAAGTGATTCAGAGCGTCGTTTTGTGGTCGTTTCTGCGCCTGGTAAACGCAATGCTGAAGATACTAAGGTTACGGATGCCTTGATTAAATACTACCGCGACTATGTTGCTGGTAACGATATTAGCAAAAGTCAGAACTGGATTATTGAACGCTATGCCGCTATGATTAGTGAATTGGAACTGAAACCAGCTGTTCTAGAAAAAATTTCAAAAAGTATTCGGGCCTTGGCAACTCTTCCTATCGAAGAAAACGAATTTCTCTACGATACTTTCCTAGCAGCGGGTGAAAACAACAATGCCAAATTGATTGCTGCCTATTTTAACCAAAACGGTATCGATGCACGCTATGTTCACCCTCGAGAAGCTGGGATTGTGGTAACAAGTGAGCCGGGCAACGCTCGTATCGTGCCATCAAGTTATGACAAGATTGAAGAATTGACAAATGCAAATGAAGTACTTGTCATTCCTGGTTTCTTTGGAGTTACTAGGGAAAATCAAATCTGTACCTTCTCACGTGGAGGATCAGACATTACAGGCTCTATCATTGCTGCAGGGGTTAAAGCTGATCTCTATGAAAACTTTACGGATGTTGATGGTATCTTTGCAGCTCACCCAGGAATTATCCACCAGCCACACTCGATTCCTGAGTTAACCTACCGTGAAATGCGTGAGTTGGCCTATGCAGGATTCTCAGTTCTTCATGACGAAGCTCTTCTTCCTGCCTACCGAGGAAAAATTCCTCTGGTTATCAAGAATACCAACAATCCTGACCATCCAGGTACTCGTATCGTTCTAAAACACAGTAGTGATGAATTTCCAGTTGTAGGAATTGCCGGTGATTCTGACTTTGTCAGCATCAACATGTCTAAATACCTCATGAACCGCGAGATTGGATTTGGTCGCAAGGTTCTGCAAATCCTTGAAGACCTCAACATTGGTTGGGAACATATGCCAACTGGTATCGACGATCTTTCAATCATTCTCCGTTCTCGTGAACTAACTCCTATCAAGGAAGAAGAAATCCTGCGTCAATTGGTTCAAAAAGCTGAAGTAGACCATGCAGAAATCGAACACGACCTTTCAATCATTATGATTGTTGGAGAAAAAATGAAGAGTCATATCGGAGTAACTGCTACTGCTACACGTGCTCTATCTGAAAACAAGATCAATATCCAGATGATGTCTCAAGGTTCTAGTGAAGTTTCTATCATGTTTGTTGTCAATAAAGACCAAGAAAAAGCAGCAATTAAAGCACTCTACAATGCCTTTTTCGGTGAAAGTAAGGAAGACTAATCATGGCCCAATCTCTTAACAAAACAGTGCTTCTCAATACGACAGGAACTTCCTACCTCTCTATAGCTGGAAAAGTTGGGAAATTTCTGGTCGGAGATCAGGCTCTGGAATTTTACCCAGATGTCAATGTCGAACAATTTATCCAGATTCCTTGGGACCATATCAACCAGATTGGGGCCAATGTCACTGGTCGCAAAATCAGTCGCCACTTCGAAGTCTTTACAGACAGAGGAAAATTCCTCTTTGCTTCAAAAGACTCAGGTGCCATTCTCAAAATTGCTCGCGAAAAACTGGGTAACGACAAGGTTGTCAAACTGCCTACCCTAATTCAGACCATTGGTCAAAAATTTAAAAATCTATTTGCAAAAAAGTAAAAACTTTAGTATAATCATAGCAACGGATAAGTAGGTTATCTTCTTCTTTCAGAAAGTCTGCGGGTGCTGCGAGCAGATAGGAGGGATAAGTGAAATTCTACCGTTAATAACAATTACATAAACAATCAAGTGCACACCTGTGAAGTTGGATGGAACCGTGGCCCTGCCACTCCAACGCTTTGTCAGGTGTGCTTTTTTCATAAAGGAGTTCTTATGTTAGATATCAAACGCATTCGTACAGAATTTGATACTGTCGCAGAAAAATTGGCTACACGTGGTGTAGATGCTGCTGTCTTAAACGAGATGAAAGAAATCGATGCTAAACGTCGTGACATTTTGGTCAAGGTTGAAACTCTCAAAGCAGAACGAAACACAGTTTCTGCTGAAATTGCCCAAGCTAAGCGCAACAAGGAAAATGCAGATGACAAGATTGCTGCCATGCAAAATCTATCTGCTGAGGTTAAAGCCTTGGATGCTGAATTGGCAGAAATCGATGCTAAATTGACAGAATTTACCACGACTCTTCCAAATATCCCAGCTGACAGCGTTCCTGTCGGAGCTGACGAAGATGACAATGTGGAAGTTCGCCGTTGGGGGACTCCACGCGAGTTTGACTTCGAGCCAAAAGCTCACTGGGATCTTGGTGAAGACCTTGGTATCCTTGACTGGGAACGCGGTGGTAAGGTAACAGGAGCTCGCTTCCTCTTCTATAAAGGCCTCGGTGCTCGTTTGGAACGTGCTCTCTACAACTTTATGTTGGATGAGCATGGCAAGGAAGGCTATATTGAAGTCATCACGCCTTACATGGTTAACCACGATTCTATGTTTGGTACTGGTCAATATCCAAAATTCAAGGAAGATACTTTTGAATTGAGCGATAGCAATTATGTCCTCATTCCTACAGCTGAGGTTCCTCTAACAAACTACTACCGTGATGAAATCCTGGACGGTAAAGACCTGCCAATCTACTTCACTGCTATGAGTCCATCATTCCGTTCAGAGGCTGGTTCAGCTGGTCGTGATACTCGTGGCTTGATTCGTTTGCACCAATTCCACAAGGTTGAAATGGTTAAATTTACCAAACCAGAAGAATCTTACGAAGAATTGGAAAAAATGACAGCTAACGCTGAAAATATCCTTCAAAAACTCAACCTTCCATACCGTGTCGTTGCTCTCTCTACTGGAGATATGGGCTTCTCAGCTGCGAAGACTTACGACTTGGAAGTTTGGATTCCAGCACAAAATACCTACCGTGAAATCTCAAGCTGTTCAAACACAGAAGATTTCCAAGCCCGTCGTGCCCAAATCCGTTACCGTGATGAAGCAGATGGCAAGGTAAAATTGCTCCACACCTTAAACGGTTCTGGACTTGCAGTTGGACGTACAGTGGCTGCTATTCTTGAAAACTACCAAAATGAAGATGGTTCTGTGACCATCCCAGAAGCACTTCGTCCATACATGGGTGGAGCTGAGGTCATCAAACCATAAAAAATAAGGTTTAGCTATTTCTAGCTAGACCTTTTTTCGTAACCAAATTAAATAAGCACCTAATACAAAGAATAAAATAGTTAGGCATATAATAGTTTCAGCCAAGACCAGATAATCCAGAAATGGAAGTTTCAAGATTCCCTGAGCCATCTTGAGCGAGGTAGCTGTGATAATGGTTGGGAAAGTGAGGGCTGAGAAAGCTGGTTGAAAACCTTGTTTTAAAATATTAGGCAGGCGAGTCAAAACAAAGAAAAAGAAGGATTGGGAAGCCAAAATCATGGCAATCAAGAGCCAAGTCGGTAGGCTAGCTCCTCCAACCCGAACCAGAGAAGCCAAGAGTAGAGAAAAAGGAGCACAGTAAATCCCTTCTTGTCCAAGCATGGCTAGTGGGAGTGGATGTTTCTTTAAATCGCTATAAATAAGGGGATAGAGATAGAAGGTTAGGAGAAAACCAAAACTCAAGGTCGCATAGGCAATTTCGATGATGCCTACGAGAGGATAGGTCAAGGTTGCCACTGCTATTCCCACATAAAGTACCGTCCAGCTTGGAGTAGCATTGACTCTCTTGCCTGGATAGGCAAATTTGATGGTAAAACCAGCAATCAAGGCCAAATCCAAGAGAAATGAAAACCACCAGAGTCCTTGCGCTACCAAAGGAAGATGAGGGAAGACGCGAAAGACATAAGTCGATAAAATCATCCCAGCCATGGGAAAGGTGGCCATTCCTGATAAAAGAGGGGGCTTGGTCAACTCTTGCTTGGTTTCCTTCCAATTAAAGAGATGCAAAAGCAGAAAGTAAATCCACAAAATCAAACCTGTCAGACTCAACAGATGGGACAGAATCGGCAACGTATCTAAAACGAGATTTCCAGCTCCTGCTAAACCTAGCAAACAACCAGAAAATACCAAGGGGAGTTTTTTCATCCTAACCTCCAATAATCATGTTAGTTTCAGTATAGCATAAAAGCGCTTAAATGAGGGGATAAAAAATGAAGTCCGATTATTTCAGACTTCATTTTACTCAGATAAGGATTAAGCATAAGGTTGCAATTCTGGGTTAATTGGTGTATTGGCTAGATTGTTGGCATAGTTACAGAGGCTTGCTAGGCTGACACCAAGAACCACATCCAAGGCATTTTGTTGAGTGTAGCCAGCTTCTAGAAACTCAGCTAGGGCTTCATCTCCTACACGACCCTTGGTATTGATAACTGCCAAAGTAAACTTAGCTAGGGTGTCCAATTTAGGATCTGTTTCAATTGGAGTACGATTGCGAAGGGCTTGCAGAAGGTCATCATTCATCTGGATTTGTTTAATTGAAAAGGCTGTGTGACCTGCGACGCAGAAGGCACAACCATTGGTCACAGCTGCCGTGATTTGCACTACTTCGCGCTCAACAGGTGTCAGGCTGTTGCGACGGTTGATAGCTCCGACAGTACGGTAAGCCTCTAAAGCAGTAGGTGCATTAGCCAAGAGTCCGATTAGATTTGGAATAAAGCCATTGTTGTCTTTTTCTACTGTTTCAAGAACTTCTTTCACTTCTGCTGGTGCTGATTCTACTGTATGGATTGTAAATGTTGTCATCATAAAACCTCTTTTCATTTTGTTGAAACCTAGTCTATCACAGATTCTATACCGTGTATAATATATATTTTAAATTGCACTGATAGAAATTTTTTATGAAAGCAAAAAATCACACGCAATGTGTGATTCCATTATTTATTAAAATACTTTTTAGTTTCAGCAATAACAACTGGTGATAAAACTAAGAGGGCAATCAAGTTTGGCAGAGCCATCAAAGCGTTGACAATATCAGCAATAATCCAAACCATATCCAACTCGATAAATCCTCCCAGCAAGACCATGAGCACAAAAATCACACGGTAGAGCCAGATAAAACGAACACCAAAGAGGAACTCGAAACAGCGTTCTCCATAGTAGTTCCAACCTAGAATCGTTGTAAAGGCAAAGAGTACAAGGAAAATGGTCAAGAGGGCAGGCCCAAAGTGTGAAAAGACTGTTGAGAAGGCTGACTGAGTCAAAGCCACTCCATTCAAGTCACTATTCCATACTCCAGTTACCAAGATGGTCAAACCAGTCAGAGTACAAATGATGAGGGTATCAATAAAGGTTCCTGTCATGGAAATCAAACCTTGCTCTACTGGTTCATTTGTCTTAGCTGCAGCAGCTGCAATGGGAGCAGAACCTAGACCAGATTCGTTTGAAAAGACACCACGCGCCACACCATTTTGGATAGCCATCCGAATGCTAGCACCAGCAAATCCACCTACCGCAGCAACAGGACTAAAAGCTGATGTCAAGATTAAAGCGACTGTGGCAGGGAGTTTTCCAATATTGAAAAAAATAACTGTAAGTGTTCCTAAAATATAGATGATAGCCATAAAAGGAACAACAGCTGTCGAAACCTTTGAAATAGACTTGAGTCCTCCAAAAACGGCAATCGCTACTAAGACAGACAAAACGAGAGCCGTGATTGCTGGCGAAATGGTCGTTGTATTTTGGATAGATTCTGTAATCGAGTTGACTTGGGTGAAGGTTCCGATTCCCAACAAAGCTACTAAGACACCTGCAATGGCAAAAAAGATGGCAAGTGGTCGCCACTTTTCTCCCATACCCAAAAGTATATAGTGCATGGGACCTCCTGCAACAGCACCGTTATCGTCTTTAGTTCTGTATTTAATGGCTAATAAACCTTCCGCATACTTGGTAGCCATTCCAAAGAAAGCAGCCATCCACATCCAAAAGAGAGCTCCTGGTCCACCGACCTTGATAGCTGTCGCCACCCCGATAATATTTCCCGTACCAACTGTCGCTGCTAGGGCTGTACACAAGGCCGCAAAACTGGATACATCCCCATGCCCCTTATCCTTGATAAAAATAAGCTGAAAGGCTTTAGAGAGACGCAAAACCTGCAAAAGTCCTAAACGGGCAGTTAGGTAAATCCCTGTTCCGACCAATAAAATCAAGAGGGGAGGTCCCCAAGCAAAAGCATCAATTGATTTAAGCAATTCTAACATTTCCTTCTCCTATCTTTTCAACCCCAAAAGAAAGAGCACATGCAAGATACATGTACTCTGGAATGCTTAGATAAATGCTAAAAAGCGGTCTATCCTAGCTCTGTCCTTTTACCTGAGAGTTTGAGCAGTTACCTGCCTTGCCCCTTCGGTGCCTTTACGGTCTCTCCAGAGTTCCGTCCATTTACAGTCATGGAAAATCAAACGATTCGCCACTTCTATTAAACTTCATTCGGTGTTGGTATTTAATTGATTCTTATTTTACAAAAAATGTTGGTTTTTGTCAATGTGTTTATTAGTAAAACTTAATTCAACAGTTTTTACTGTATAAATTTCCTCACTATCTCGAAAATAGAGCCATAATTTCAATAGAAATCCTGACTTTTTGATCAATTTTAAAATACTATCTAAACTCATTTACCACTCAGTTCTACTCCTAAAAATTTTCGAATTGCTTCTACCATTTTCTCTGGTTCAGTTGACGAAAAAATACAACTTCTTCCACTCGAGTCATGACTTGTATTATCAAACGCAAAAATTGGTTTATTTTTATCACTAATTTCTTCTACAATAGTTCCTACAACTCCTCCATGATTGATATCTAGGTAGAAATCCATCTTATCCAAGGTTTCATTCTTGTTAAAAGGACTAAAGTTTGGATAAATTGAAAGATTCAAAAATCGTTGCATATCAACTACACTATCAGCAAAATTTGTTGGTGCTAATATTGTAAAATGAACTTCCGGTAATTCAGATAGTAGGTATTCTATTGATTCTAGACTAGCACTATTTGTAAAAATACAAGTATGATATAAGGGAGCCTTTACCAGTTCTGTAAATGAACGTCTGATGATATCAGTTTCTAATAACACATCATTCCAGTTCAAACCATAATAAAACCACCATAACTTACGAAAACGTGTCAAAGTTAAATGAATCCAGGGTTTAAACTCTGAGGTATAGTGGATAATCTTTGGCTCATAATTTCCATAATACGAAGACTGGTACCATTTACTGTTGCCTGTTAAGTGTAAAAATTGATCCAATCCAACCATGAAATTATACTCTTTGTCCAAATGTAGCCACTGGTCACCGAAATACATATTGAGAACACCTTGGTCCCCATAGACATGTTCATGGTATTGAGCAGTCAACTCTAGTAGACTTTGTGTTGAATTTTTTTCTCGCCATTTTTTTGCATCAATCAACATCACACCTGAATTAAAGGTTGTTAACCAACCTTCGTGATTAAAATCTTGAACAGCTGCGATAGCATATCCCTGTAAATCTATGTTGAATAAGTCATCTAATTTTGCATTGACAATCGTATCCGAGTCTAAATAGAGAACCCTATCTTCTATAACTTCATCTGCAATAAAATATCTAAAGAACGCAGCATAGGATAGGATTGCGTTCGGCAAATGGAAATCACGAAGATTATGAGCTGTTTTTTTGACATTGACAATCTCAGACCCAATAACCTTCAGACGATTTCTCATCAAAAGAAACCACTCACTAGGCAAATCGTCATTAAATACATAAAATTTCACTTCATGATTATGAACCGATACTGACTTTATCACAGTTTCTACCTTATCCATATAACGAATATCAGCTCCAAGAGCAATCACTTTTTGATACAATTTCATTCCTTCTCCCCACTATCAACTTTTTCTAGTTGGTGACGAATGGCCATCACCATATTCTCTTTGTCCTCTATACTAAACACTTGAATTCCTTCATCAGTTCGATGAGCTACTGTATCAAATGCAAATATCGGTTTTCCTATTGCCAAAGCATGCCCAATAATATCATCAACCTCATTCCAGTGGTTTATATCTAGATAGACATCAGCTAACTCTAAAATGAGATCTGAAATCTCTCTCGATTGGCAATATTCATATAGTTGAAAATTACTAAATCTGGAAAAACTTCTTAAAAAATTTGAAACATTCGTTGGCGCCGCAACATGAAAATCAACTTCAGGTAAACTAGCTAGCAAATACTCCAAACCTTCCAACTGATCTGAGTAAGTATAAACAAAAGCATGAAATTTGGCAATATTCTTGGGCTTAATCGTTAATGTTTCACTATGAGTGACGATTGAATTACTAGGAATATCCTGGTGGATGAGACAATTAGCACCTATGATGACATTATCACCAATAGTAACTCCTCTAAGAATAACGGTATTGGCACCAATCCAACAATCACGCCCAATACGAACAGGAGCGCCGCTCATTGCAGTTTTAAACACATGATAGTTATTGAATTGATGATTCGAATCAAAAATTCGTACTCCATCCCCAAACATTGTATCATGGCCAATGGTGATTTCTTTAGTACAGCGTACTGAACAATGGTCATTAAAAAATACCCTGTTTCCAATTTTCAAGTTCTCTCCACTTGAAACTTCAATACTTGCAAACGAACGGATTGTGATATCTGCTCCCAAATCAAGATGAGCATCTGGAGACACTTCAACATGATGATAATCTCCAACTAACTGTACTATATTTTTCAAATTCATCCTATATTTCTCGATTCTTTTATACACTAAAATTTGTAAAAATGATACTTCTATCCTTTAAAAGTCACAATGGTTGCACCACTGCCTCCAGCATTTTGTGGGGCATAGCCGAAACTCTTGACATGTTTGTTTCTTTGTAGGTATTTGGTGACACCTTCACGGATGACTCCTGTTCCAATACCATGGATGATATCAACTTGAGCCATATTATTAAGCAAGGCTTGGTCGATAAAGGCATCTAGCTCATTCATAGCCTCTTCATAGCGTTTGCCTCGAAGGTCCAGTCTGGCTTGAGGTCCTCGCCCAGAAGTTCGTTTCACGACATTGACTTGTTTCTTCTTAACTGGCTTTTCTTGCTGGGCTTGAACAAGGTCAAATTCTTTCTCTTCCAAGGTCATCTTAATCAAGCCAACTTGGGCTTCCCAACGGCCGTCCTTGAGTTGACTGGTCAAGGTACCACGCTGTCCATAACTGAGAACAACGATATCATCTCCCACCTTTGGAGCTCGTTTTTTCTTGGCCTTTTGAAGGACCTTGTTTTTGGACAAGTCTACTTTTTCAGGAGCCAATTTTTTCAGCTTGGCCTTGGCTTCAATGATTTCATGGGGTTTGAGTTGAGATTTACTATGGAGATTCTTAAGAATCTGGTCACTTTCACTGAGGGCCATGTCCACAATCTCAGCAGCCTGTTCACGCGCCTTGTTAAGCTCGGTTTCCTTTTCACGATTGAGTTCGTTGTAAAGTTTTTTGAGAGCACGGTTCATCTTGAGATTTTCTTGCTCCACCTCACGGATATTGTCCAAGCGTTTACGGCTTTCCAGCGTCTGCTCTTCCAGTTGCTCAATGATACGATTGACATCATTGTCCTGATCGACCTGCTGGCTGGCATCCCCTACGATAACCTCAGATAGGCCTAGACGTTTGGCAATTTCAAAGGCATTGCTTCGACCAGGAACGCCCTGCATAAAGCGATAAGTCGGGCGAAGAGTTGCAGTATCAAACTCCATGCTGGCATTTTGCACAAAGGCTGTCTCAATACCGTAGGCCTTGAGTTCTGGATAGTGGGTGGTCGCCATGGTCTTGACTTGACGCAGGCGAAGGTCCTCCAGAATAGCCATGGCAAGGGCGGCTCCCTCTTGGGGATCAGTACCAGCCCCCAACTCATCCAAAAGTAAGAGTGAATGTTGGTTAACCTTGCCAAGAATATCCACGATATTGGTCATGTGGCTAGAGAAGGTAGACAAACTCTGCTCAATAGACTGCTCATCGCCAATATCAGCAAAGATTTCTTCAAAAATACCAACACGGCTTCCCTTATCTGCTAAAATCGGCAAACCGGACTGGGCCATGACCTGCGTCAAGCCGAGGGTTTTGAGCATGATAGTCTTCCCACCTGTATTGGGACCTGTAATGACAATAGCTGTTAAATCTTGACCAAAATGGACATCATTTGCGACGGCATTTTTGACCAAAGGATGGCAGACATGGAGCAGTTGAATTTCTTGATTTTCTGACAGCTTAGGTACGACTGCTTGCCTTTCTTGGATAAATCTAACCTTGGCACGAATCAAGTCCAGATGGCCGATAATCCAAGCATCATTGGCAATCTCAGCCGCATGAGGGCGGACACGCTCCGAGATTTCTTGGAGAATGCGAAGCATTTCATAACGCTCATCTGCTCGCAAACTAGCAATTTCTTCACTCAGTTTGACCACCTCACGGGGTTCGATATAGACGGTATTTCCACTAGCAGAAATATCATGAACGACACCTGCAATCTTATTACGGTAGGTGTTTTTGACTGGTAGAACCTGACGGCCATTTCTGCTGGCAACGATTCCTTCTGTCAACATCTGCCCTTTTTGCTTAAGCAAGTCCTGTAGAACATCGCGTACCTGACTCTCGCTATCATGGATTTTTCGACGAATTCGCGCCAATTCTTCACTGGCAAAATTTTCAATGAAACCTGCATCATTAAAGGCTTGGAGATTTCCTTGTAATTGCGGAAAATCATGTAATTTCTCAAACCAAAGGGCTAATTCTGTCAAGCTGACATTTTCCAGATTGGCATAAAAACTTTGCAGTTCTCTGCTAGAAAGAAGCACGCGCTTCAAGAGTAGGAACTCCTCGATATTGAGATCCGCCCCCATCTCCAAACGCTTGCAGACTCCTGCAATTTCCTTAGTAGAGAGAATCGTGAAATGCGGTTGCTCGACGAAAAGAGCCTGCATTTCCTTCATCTCAGCAAAAGCCTGTTTGATTTTATCCGCTTTGGCAGTTGGAGCAAGCTGTCTCAATTGCTCCAAGCCCTGCTCAGTCAACAAATGGGGTTCAAACAAGGCTTTGACCTTATTGAACTCTAATGTTTCTAATATTTTCTTATTCATCTTTATTTCCTTGTCTTTGAATGTCTAGGTGTGGTAACTTTTTACATTCAGTCAAATCTGTAAACAAAGGGCTAGGAAAATTCCTGCCCTTTTTATCCGATTAAATTTGTCACCCAGATTTGTTTGAGCCAACTGGTTGTTACTGGTATGCTCTGGATGATGTGTTTTGCGACGATACTCTTTTCAAGAGGATTTTGTATAGCTGCCATGGGGATGGTCGCCAAGATGGTCAAGGCCATCTGCAAGACAAATAAGGTCACCAACATGGACAAGATTCCTGCTGAAACTTGGAAGAACTTGCCACCCAGTTTTTTACTAGGAATCAAGTGTAAGAGGAGACCAAGCAAACGACCGATGCTATAGACTATCCCAAATACAAGCAAGTAACCGATTCCTGCGTAAAAAACCTTATCCAACTGAAAGAGTTGATCCGATGGGAAAAAGAAAGTTCCCTGACCTTCCTGTGGATTTGCATAAGGAAGCAACAAATGAAATTGCTCTCCAAGCCCCTTATAAAACTGGCCAGCCATAAAAGCCGATGCCATGGCTGAAATAAGGTAATAAACCTGTAAAAGCAGGCCTCTCCGATAGCCGATATAAAATCCCCAAGCCAAGACCAATAGAAGAAGGAGTGAAATCATAAGGAATCCTCAATCTTGCTCTGTTCTTGCTTGCAAGTCACAAGTTTGTGACGGAGTTCTTCTAATTCTTGCTCCTTATCATCAAATTCAATCTCACGGCTGAGCTGAGTTGATAAACAGTTGACTGCCAACAAAAGAGCGATTGTTTCATCATCTGCGCTAGGCATTTGTTCTTTAATTGCTTGGTATTTTTCTGTCGCAACCTTGGCGATTTCCTCCATAAAAAGGTTATCATGCTCGCTTGTCAAGGTTAATGATTTTTTCCCGAATGTAAATTTGAATCGATTTAGATTTGCCATAAAATTCACCTCACGATATTATACCAAAATTCGCTAATTTTGTCAGTTTTTACAAATTTGCCTGCTTTTATGGTACAATAGAAACTATGGCAAGTATAACACTCACACCAAGTGAAAAGGAGATTCAGGCTTTTCTTGAACACTATCAAAGCAGTCTGGTTCCCAGCAAGAATCCCTATATTCGCTACTTTTTGCGACTACCTCAAGCAACGGTTTCTATCTATACTTCTGGAAAGGTCTTGCTTCAGGGTGAAGGAGCTGAGAAATACGCTAGTTTCTTTGGCTATCAAGTTGTAGAGGAAACCAGCGGACAAAATCTCCCTTTGATTGGGACAGATGAGGTAGGGAATGGTTCCTACTTTGGTGGACTTGCAGTTGTGGCTTCCTTTGTCACACCTGACCAGCACGACTTCTTGCGAAAACTCGGTGTGGGAGATTCTAAAACTCTGACCGACCAAAAGATTCGTCAGATTGCCCCTATCCTCAAGGAAAAAATCCAGCACCAGGCACTACTTCTCTCACCAAGCAAGTACAACGAAGTCATCGGAGACCGCTACAATGCTGTTTCGGTTAAGGTAGCCCTCCATAACCAGGCTATCTATCTCCTTCTTCAAAAAGGCATTCAGCCTGAGAAAATTGTGATTGATGCCTTTACCAGTGCTAAAAATTATGACAAGTACTTGGCACAAGAGACCAATCGTTTCAGCAATCCTATCAGCTTAGAAGAAAAGGCTGAGGGCAAATACTTGGCTGTCGCAGTTTCTTCCATCATTGCGCGTGATCTCTTTCTGGAAAATCTTGAAAATCTAGGACGAGAACTGGGCTATCAACTTCCAAGTGGAGCTGGAACGGCTTCTGATAAGGTGGCTAGCCAGATTTTGCAAGCCTATGGTATGCAGGGACTCAACTTCTGCGCCAAACTGCACTTTAAAAACACTGAAAAAGCGAAAAACGCTTAGAAAGGTAAGTTATGAATTCATTTAAACATTTCCTAAAAGAGTGGGGATTGTTCCTCCTAATTCTGTCATTACTAGCTTTAAGTCGTATCTTTTTTTGGAGCAATGTTCGCGTAGAAGGGCATTCCATGGATCCTACCCTAGCGGATGGCGAAATCCTCTTTGTTGTTAAGCATCTCCCTATTGACCGTTTTGATATCGTGGTTGCCCATGAGGAAGATGGCAATAAGGACATTGTCAAACGTGTGATTGGAATGCCTGGTGACACCATTCGTTACGAAAACGATAAACTTTACATCAATGACAAAGAGACGGACGAACCTTATCTAGCTGACTACATCAAACGTTTCAAGAATGACAAACTCCAAAGCACCTATTCAGGCAAGGGTTTTGAAGGAAATAAAGGAACTTTCTTTAGAAGTATTGCTGAAAAAGCCCAAGCCTTCACAGTTGATGTCAACTACAACACCAATTTTAGCTTTACTGTCCCAGAAGGAGAATACCTCCTCCTCGGAGATGACCGCTTGGTTTCGAGCGACAGCCGCCACGTAGGTACCTTTAAAGCAAAAGATATCACAGGGGAAGCTAAATTCCGCTTCTGGCCAATCACCCGTATCGGAACATTTTAAGAGACCTAAGAGGCCGAGAATCAAGAATCTCAGCCTCTTCTTCTATCGTGAGAAGTGATTGTTTATTGACTATAATAAAAACACCCCCAACTCTCACCTATTCATACAAAGGAATTTTATGGAAGTTTATTTTTCAGGAACCATTGAACGGATTATTTTTGAAAATCCCAGCAATTTTTATCGCATCCTCCTCCTAGAAATCGAAGATACGGACGCAGAGGATTTTGATGACTTTGAAATCATTGTCACGGGCACTATGGCTGACGTGATTGAGGGAGAAGACTATACTTTTTGGGGGCAAATTGTCCAGCACTCCAAGTATGGGGAGCAACTGCAAATCAGCCGGTATGAACGCTCAAAACCAACTAGCAAGGGATTGGTTAAGTACTTTTCAAGTAGCCATTTCAAGGGAATTGGTCTCAAGACAGCTCAGAAAATAGTGGACACCTATGGCGAAAATACCATTGACGAAATTCTGCAACACCCAGAAAAGCTAGAAGGTATCTCAGGACTCTCTGCCAAAAATCGCGAGGCATTCGTCTCTACTCTCCGCCTCAACTACGGAACCGAGATGATTTTGGCCAAACTTGCCAACTACGGCATTCCCAATAAATTAGCCTTTCAGATTCAAGACTTTTACAAGGAAGAAACTCTTGATGTGGTTGAAAATTATCCCTACCAACTGGTTGAGGATATCAAGGGTTTGGGCTTTACCATTGCTGACCAATTAGCGGAAGAACTAGGCATCGAAAGTCAGGCTCCTGAACGTTTCCGCGCCGGTCTAGTTCACAGTCTTTTTCAGGCCTGTATGGAAACAGGGGACACCTATGTTGAAGCACGGGATTTGCTGGAACAAACCCTTACTCTCCTTGAGTCTTCTCGTCCCGTGGAACTGGATCCCAGCCAAGTTGCCCAAGAGCTCTCCTACCTGATCGAAGAAGACAAGGTTCAGCAGATTGATACCAAGATTTTTGACAACAGCCTCTTCTTCGCTGAGGAAGGCATCCGCAGTCACTTGGTTCGTATCCTTGAAAAAGGAAAACAGAAGAGCCATGATTTAGAAACCATTCAAAAACATATCGCTACTGTCGAAGAAGATCTGGAGATTGAGTATGATAACATTCAAAAACAGGCTATCTATGATGCTATCCAGAACAAGGTCTTTATCCTGACAGGTGGACCTGGTACTGGTAAGACAACTGTTATCAATGGGATCATCGCTGTTTATGCCCTTTTGGAAGGACTTGACCTCAGGAAAAAAAGCAACCTGCCGATTCTTCTTGCTGCTCCAACTGGCCGAGCAGCTCGGCGCATGAATGAATTGACAGGTTTGCCTAGCGCGACCATACACCGCCACTTGGGAATGACAGGTGACGATGATACCAGTCATCTGGAAGATTATCTAGATGCTGACTTTATCATCGTGGATGAATTTTCAATGGTGGATACTTGGCTGGCCAACCAACTCTTCTCCAATATCTCTTCTAACAGTAAAATCCTCATCGTGGGCGACAGCGACCAGCTACCATCTGTCAGCCCTGGACAGGTTCTAGCGGATCTGCTTCATATTCCCTTGATTCCTCAGACTCGCTTGGAAAAAATTTACCGGCAAAGCGAAGAATCAACCATCGTCACCCTAGCTAGTCAGATTCGACAGGGTATCTTGCCAGCTGATTTCACCCAGAAAAAAGCAGACCGTTCCTACTTTGAAATTGCTAGTGGCCATATTCCTGCTACGATTGAGAAAATCTTAGGCGCTGCCCTAAGAAGTGGTATCCCTGCCCGTGATATCCAAGTTCTGGCACCCATGTACCGAGGGACAGCAGGGATTGATGCCATCAACCAACTCATGCAAGAACTCCTTAATCCACCACAAAAAGACCAACTCAGTTTTGAAGCTCCCCAGTGTCACTATCGTAAGGGAGACAAGGTCATTCACCTGGTCAACGATGCTGAAATCAATGTCTTTAATGGGGATTTAGGAGCTATCACAGACCTGATTCCTGGTAAATACACCGAGTCGAAACAAGACGAGATTGTCATTGATTTTGATGGCAACGAAGTCTCTTACCCACGTAACGAATGGTACAAGATTCGCCTAGCCTATGCCATGAGTATCCATAAGTCTCAGGGAAGTGAGTTTCCTGTTGTCATCCTACCTATCACCAGTGCTAGTAGGCGTATGCTGGAGCGCAATCTCATCTATACAGCCATTACACGCGCCAAAAGCAAGCTTATCTTACTAGGCGAATTACAGGCCTTCGACTATGCCACCCAGCATATCGGAACTGCCCGAAAAACCTATCTGATTGAACGCTTCAGTGATTTATTGGAGAATGTTGAAAAAAAGCAACAAGCGGTCTCTGAAACAGTCACATCAAGTACCTCTGAACAATCCTACATCTTAACCGAAAAAAACTGGGACAGCATCCCCGCCATGATTGGGATTACAGACGCAGACCTCAAAGAGATTTTTGGAAAATAGTGCATAAGAAAACCCACCAATTCAGGTGGGATTTTTGTTTATTAATACTCAATCAAAGAGCAAACTAGGAAGCTAGCCGCAAGCTGTACTTGAGTACGGTAAGGCGACGCTGACGTGGTTTGAATTTGATTTTCGAAGAGTATAAGATTATTTAACTGTTGCTGTGCTTGTAATCAATTCAACAGCTTTTTTGATTGTGATGTCGTGTTTCAACATATCAGCTGAAAGCAAGCTTTGTACTTGTGCAACTTCCATGTTGTAGTCTGTAGCCAATTGCTCGATTTCTTTTTGGATTTCTTCTTCTGAAGCGTCGAATCCTTCAGCTTTGGCAACTGCTTCGATAACAAGGTTAGTCTTAGTACGTGACTCAGCTTCTCCCTCGTATTGTTTGTGAAGATCTTCTTGAGTAGTTCCAGTGATTTGGAAGTACATGTCAGGGTTGATACCTTGACGTTGCAAGTTTCCAAGGAATTCATTTACTGAACGGTGAACTTCTTCGTGAATCATTTCTTCTGGAAGTTCTACGATTTCAGCGTTTTCTACAGCTTTATCAATTGCTGCACCTTCAACTGCATCTTTGTAAGCTTCTTCTTTAGCAGCAGCCAATTCCTTGCGGTATTTTTCTTTCAATTCAGCAAGTGTTTCAACTTCTTCGTCGATGTCTTTTGCAAGCTCATCGTCAAGAGCTGGAACTTCTTTAGCTTTTACTTCGTGGATAGTTGTTACGAATTTAGCTTCTTTACCTGCAAGGTCTTCTGCTTGGTAGTCTTCTGGGAATGTTACAACTACATCAACAGTTTCGCCAGCTGAGTGACCTACCAATTGGTCTTCGAAACCAGGGATGAATTGACCTGAACCAAGTCCAAGTGAGAAGTTTTCACCTTTTCCGCCATCAAATTCAACACCATCGATAGAACCAACGAAATCGATGACAACAGTGTCGCCGTTTTCAGCAGCAGCTTCTTTGATAACCAATTCAGCCAAGTTGTTGCGTTCACGTTCGATACGCTCTTCAACGTCAGTGTCTGTTACTTCTTTTTCTACATCTACTGATACTTCAAGGTTTTTGTAGTCACCCAATTTTACTTCAGGTTTTGTAACAACTTCAGCTGTGATAACCCAGTCTTGACCTTTTTCCATTGAAGTCACGTCAATTTTTGGTTGTGCAACTACTTCAAGACCAGCTTCTTTTACTGCAGCTTCATAAGCGTTTGGCAAAAGAGCGTTCATAACATCTTGGTAAAGTGACTCTTCACCAAATTTTTTGTCGAAGATAGGGCGTGGAAGGTGACCTTTACGGAAACCTGGAACATTAAGAGATTTCTTCACTGAGTTGAAGACACGGTCCAATTCTGGTTTGATTTGGTCTTGAGAGATAGTGAAAGTCAAGACACCACGGTTTGTTTCTTTGTTTTCAAATGATACAGACATTCTGTCATTTCTCCTTAAAATTTTTTAAATACAGTCTATTATAACATAACTGGGCGACTTTTTTCAAGTAATGAATGCGCTTTTCAATGATGGGAGAGGTACTTGCTTGCTTCTTTGGTACTCAACTCAGCCATTTCTCCAACATTATTTTTACATAACTATTAGAAGTCCTCATGCCCCACCAAGTGGTGCTGAAAGGCATAGACTGCAGCCTGGGTACGATCGCTAACCTCAAGTTTGGCAAGAATGTTAGACACGTGCGTCTTGACCGTCTTGAGAGAGATAAACAGTTCGTCTGCGATACGCTGATTTTCGTAGCCCTTGGCGATGAGTTGGAGAACATCTCGCTCACGCGCAGTCAAGTCCTCATGTAGTTCTATGTGATTTCGGTGGTATTCGACCTTCTTGCTGACCTCTTGCTCAATGGCCAACTCGCCAGCAGCCACCTTACGGACAGCATGGAGAAGTTCGTCTGCACTAGAAGTCTTGAGCATATAGCCCCTAGCACCAGCATTTAAGACAGGCATGATTTTTTCATTGTCCAAATAAGAGCTCACAATCAAAATCTTGGCTTCAGGCCATTCTTTGAGGATAGCCAAGGTCGCATCAATCCCATTCATCTCAGGCATGACAATATCCATGACAATGACATCCGGACGCAATTCCAATGCCAACTCAATCCCCTGAGATCCGTTGGACGCCTCGCCCACAACTTCTACATCATCTTGGAGGTCAAAGTAGCTTTTCAAGCCCAATCGGACCATTTCATGGTCATCTACTAATAAAATTTTCATCTTTACTCCTTTATCATTCCTTATCGAGCAGGGGAATACGGATATCAACTGCCAGCCCTTGCTTGGGAGCTGTCAATAACTGAACCGTCCCTGCCATATCTTCAACCCTCTCTTTGATATTGCGGAGTCCATAACTCAGGTCATCTAAACTCCCTAACTGGAAACCAATTCCATTGTCCACCACTTTCATTTGCAATTCAAAATCTGTCTGATAGAGGTAAACATCCAAACAAGAGGCCTGGGCATGGCGAAGGGTATTGCTGATTAACTCTTGCAGGATACGGAAGATATGTTCCTCGATTTTCTTAGGCAATTTCGTCACATTTTGCTTGAAACCAACCTTGAGATCACTCTTGTCCTCAAGCTCTTTTAAGAGGATTTGAATCCCTTCAACCAAACTCTTCTGCTCCAATTCAACTGGTCTCAAATGCAAGAGCAAGACCCGCAAATCATTCTGGGCGGTTTCTAAAATAGCTGTGACACTCTGCAACTGGGTCTGCATCTTTTCTCTATCCAATTTCAAAGCCTGCTGACTGATACCCGATAAAATCATGTGGGCCGCAAACAACTCCTGACTGACTGTATCGTGCAAATCCCGAGCAATTCGTTTCCGTTCTTTCTCGATGATTTCCTCTTCCTGAGCAAGGCTGTGATTTTCAGCCTTTTGAAGAGCCTCTGTCAAAAGGTTAAGTTTGCCAGACAAGGACTTGAAACTGGCATCCAAATCTGGATCTGCAAGCTGAACCACTTCTTGCCCTGCCAACAAACGCTTAAGATTAGTCTGCATTTTTCTTAGAGAAAGCTCTTCAACACCTCTCCAAAACAGGACTAAGAGAAAGGTCATGGACATGATGAATACCAACAACAAAAAGACAAATTTTTCTGTTTTTTCGACATCATGCAAGAAAATAGACCAGTCAAAGTCAAGGATTTCCAGCAAGCTGTGGGAGAAAAATAAGACAAATAGGAAGGAGGTAATGGCAATGATTACATAAGCTTGTTTTTTCATCCTCTGACCACCTCAACATCCCCAATCACAGTGGTCAAGAGAATCTTGACACTCTTGTTACTCTTAAGATAGTCTCTTGTTTCTTGATGATAGTGTTCATTGCGAAGGGCTCGCTTGGGCTGGTTGAAAAAAGTCAAATCACCATAGAGACAGTTAACGCTAAGACTGACTTCCACATCTACAGGTACAATGATTTTGGTCGTTCCTACCATCTTTCTGAGAATAATGACATTGTCATGATTGGTTAGAATGACCCTCTCTAGATGAATTGTATCCTTGCCCATGAGACGAAAGAGATTGATATCATCAAACTGGCAAGTCTGGTAGCTTGAAAAATGATGGAGATTTCCAAACCAACGATTTTTCTCCTTCTTAACCGTTACCACCTCTTCAAAAACCAAATTGGTCTGCTCTTTTTCCTGGTTCATCATCGGATAAAGAAGAAAGAGGCTATAGATGACCGCAACAAAAATAGCTAGAATCACAAAAGGATTGAGCATGACGATAAAAAAGAAGAGAATGGTTGCCACTACTAAAAGAAGATTATTGCCCTCTTTACCAGTGTAATAGCGAATCAAAAGTAAAAAGAGGAATAAAATCAGCAGAAAACGCGAAAAATGCTCTGATACCATCAAAATCAGAGCTCCTGTCAAAAGACAAGCTTCAATAAATAAAAAGATTTTAAATTTTCTCATAGTGCATCCTCTCCCTTCTATTTTATCACAATTCAAAAAAGTCACCTCAGTCTGAGGATGGAAAAAAGGCGGTGGTTACGCCTTTTTCATCTGATCATTTGCTTCTTTTAATTTTCCATAAAGAAGATAGTCTACTTTTTGCAAATCTGCTATGGTGGCACAATTAAGGGCACACATGATCAAGCGTAGATCTTCTTTCCAGCCTTGGATAATGCCAATCACTTCTTCAACTGAATAGGTTTCAACCAATTCCAGAACTGTTCGAGACAGTCCTACAGCCTTAGCACCAAAGACCAAGCACTTAATCATATCCAGTGGATTGCGAACGCCTCCACTAACCAAGAGTTGGACCTTGTCTTTCCAGTCTTGGGTATTGAGAAGGGCTTGCATGGTAGACTGGCCCCATTGATTTAGGTAGTCACGTTGACCACTGCGACGGTTTTCGATATAGGCAAAGCTGGTACCGCCACGACCTGATAGGTCAACAGTTCGAACACCCAATCCATAGGCTCTCTCGATGGTCTTCACATCCATTCCAAAGCCCACTTCCTTGAGGACAATCGGAACGGGGATTTGCTTGCTATAGTCTGCCAGATGCGATTGCCAGCTTCTGAACTTCCTTTCTCCCTCAGGCATGAGCAATTCCTGCATAACATTGACATGCACTTGCAAGAGAACAGGATTCATCTCTTCTACAGTCTGAAGGCCTAACTCGACAGGCTTGTCCAATCCAATATTGGTTCCAAGAAGGAGATTTGGATGATCAGACTTGACAGAAAAAGAGTCATCTGCTGGATCTTTGAGGGCTGCGCTATAAGAACCCGTTACAAATAAAATACCACAGGCTTCCGCCACCTGAGCCAGCTTTTGATTGATTTCTCTTCCCTTATCGCTTCCACCCGTCATGGCATTGATATAAAAAGGAAAATCCCACTTTCGACCAGCAAACTCTGTCGACAGATCGACTTCATCCAGGTCGTAAAGAGGCAAGGAAGAATGAATCAACTCCACATCATCAAAGCTATTATAGGAACTTTTCTGCTCAAGGGCATAGCGGATGTGCTCATCCTTACGATTTGTCGTCATGTCCTATCCTTTCTTGGTATAAGAGCTCAATCCCCAGATCGGCCCAACGGTTTTTTAGGTTTTTAGTTGATTGCTCATCAAAACTCAAGGCAATACCACAATCACCACCACCAGCACCGCTACTCTTGGCAACAGCTTGCAAATCTTGACTGGCTTCTTTCAACTGTCTAAGCGAAGGCGTGTAAATATCTGTGCTCAAGCCTTCTAAGAGCTTGCTGGCCACTTCTACTTGCTCGATAATTTTTTCTGATTTCCCCTGCTCCAAGGCTTCTACTAAAGCAGCCACCGTTTCTTTTGAGGAGCTTAAAAAATTCTGATTGATATTTTGCTTGATTTGCTGGACCATGTGACTCGATACAGCCACTTCCTTGGTCCATCCCACTAGGAAATCACATTCTAAAGTTGGTTCCACTTGCGAAATTGAAAAGCCCCAATCACGCTCTAAAACAGTCGCCAAATTTTCTTCTTTCAACCAAGTTGCTACCTGCTGGCGATCAAATGACTGGTAGAGAACCAAATCTTCTGCCACAATACAGGCAAGGTCCCCCATAGAACCATTGTCTCCGCGCTTGAGCAAGACCGCACTGGCCAGCTTGAACAAGAGAGCCTGATCAACCGAAAGATTATACAGAGCCAGCAAAGCCTTGATGACCAAAACAACGACGCTACCGCTAGAACCTAGACCAAACTTTTTCCCTTCTCGTTCCATTTTTCCACGGATTTCCAAAGAAAAAGGTCGCAAGGTCTGTCCACGATCAGCGAGGAAATCTTCCACTAAAGCAATCGTTTCTTGAATCAAGCTATAGTCAGGATTTGGCGTCAAATCCACTGCGAAATCAAACATATCCGAATAGATACGATAACTATCAGAAAAAGCAATCTCGCCCCTCATATAGATGGGAATGGCCTTTATCAAAGCCAACTGCCCAGGCTCTAAAATAGCATATTCACCTGCCCAATAGAGTTTTCCGCAAGTTTTAATAGCAATCATCTTGACTCAAATCCTTTGTTTTTGACACAATCAAGCGATAACGCTGACCGAAGATTTCTGATAAATGCTCCAAGTCTTTCTCCTGACAGAGGACCTTGACATTGGGACCAGCATCCATAGTAAAGTAGCAGGTTTCCCCTTGCTCACGAAGCTGACGAACAAAGTCCATGGCTTCATAGCTTGCATCCGTCAGATAAGAAAAGGCTGGTGATGCTGTTTTTGTCGTAGCGTGCATAGCCAGGGCATTTTTCTCCGTTAATTCCCCAACCTTGGCAAAATCATTTTCTTTGAGGTAAACCAGCATATCCTGATAATCCTTCTCAGATTGACGCACCCAGTCATCAAAGGTCGTCGAGGTTTCAACACAGAGCTTCATTCCATCGCGACTAGAAATTGGTTTTTTCTTGTCTTCTAGCACCAACATAATCATAGCTAGCTTCAAGTCTGTCTCTACAGGGTGAATTTCCCCACTATCCTTATCCCAGGCACCTAATGGTCCATAAAAACTCCGAGAAGAAGAGCCTGAGGCAAACTTCGCTTCCTGCGCTAACTGACTTCTATCCAATCCAAGCTTGAAATAAGCATTACAAGCCTTGACCAAAGCAGACAAACCACTGGAACTTGATGATAAGCCCGCTGCGGTAGGCATATTGTTTTGAGTGTCAATACGAACAAAGCCATCACCATCTGGACGGTAGCGGTCAATAATCTTACTCATCTTGGCATGCTCAGCCTCATTTTGTAGCTGACCATTGATATAAAAGGCATCAGCTGTCGCATCCGTCGGTAGAGATGACAAAGTCGTCTCCGTGTACATATTTTCCAAAGTCAGAGAGATACTGCTAGTAGCAGGCACCATCTCTTTTTCTTTTTTCTTTCCCCAATATTTGATAATAGCAATATTTGCGTAAGAACATACTGTTACAGGCTCTCTATCCATGTCTGAACAGCTCCTTTCTCTTCTAATCTTTCTGCTAGTTCTTGAGCTTGAGTCAAATTGGTTGCCAAGGCTATGATACAGCCTCCTAGCCCACCACCGCTCATCTTGGCACCCAGAGCACCATGGCTAAGAGCCGTTTCTACCAGATGATCTGACTCAGGACTACTAACCCCAATTTCTTTTAAATGTAAATGCGCTTGACTAAGGATTTGTCCCAGTCCTTCAGCATCTTTTCGTGAAATCGCTTCTTCTGCCTGCTGGGTCAATTCTCCCAAGGCATGCAAAAACGGCAGGGCATCCTTCCCCTTGCTTTGAACCACTTGAATAGCTTCACGAGTATGACCATAAACGCCCGTATCAGCAATCACCAAATAGGCAGATAAATCCATCTCAAGCTCTGTAAATCCTACATTCTTAATAAATCGAATAGGCTGGTCACTGAGACAGGTCTTGGCATCCAAACCACTTGGATTCATATGGGCAATCATCTCCGCCCGATTGACCAAGATTTCTAATATATCATGAGGCAGATTTACCTGATAGTAGTCAAATACCGCACGAATGGCCGCTATGCTGATAGCAGCTGACGAACCCATTCCCCGTTTTTCAGGGATAGCCGAGTCAATCTCACAGCGAATGCAGGCTTCTGTGATATCTAAATACTCCAGCGAAGCATAAACTGCCATGGACAAGGTATCTTCCTCATAGAGGCGCCAAGGACTCTCTGCAGGAACTACCTTACAAGTCACCTCCACCTCCAAAAGAGGCAGAGAAATGGCAGGATAACCGTAAACGACCGCATGCTCCCCTATTAAAATAATCTTACTATGTGCCTGACCAACACCAACTTTTTTTGTCATTTTTTCCTTTTGCTAGACGAAAAAGCCGTCTCATACTCAATGAAAATCAAAAAGCAAACTAGGAAGCTAGCCGCAGGCTGTACTTGAGTACGGTAAGGCGACGCTGACGTGGTTTGAATTTGATTTTCGAAGAGTATTATTTTTTCCTACAAGTATTTATTCTCTCCTATCTATTTTATTATATTTTCACAAAAAAAGCGATTGTTTCCTTCACAATCGCCTCTTTCATTATTGGATCCATTCGCCATTATAGTTGACAGAATAGCCATCTACAGTGGTATTCACTGCTAAAGCACCTGAGCTATAAGCATAGTACCATTTGCCATTGACCTGGAACCAGCCTGTCTTCATATCTCCATTACCTGCATTTAGATAGTACCAAGTTGAACCATCTTTATACCAACCAGTTGCCATTGCTCCTGATGAACGGAGATAGTACCACTTGTTACCAAGGTTTTGCCAACCAGTTTTCATATCGCCATTTGACTCATCTAAATAATACCAAGTCGAACCTTCTTGATACCAACCAGTCGCCATTGCTCCTGATGAACGGAGGTAGTACCACTTATTGCCAAGTTGTTTCCAACCAGTTTGCATAATGCCAGTTTCTGGGTCTAGGTAATACCACGGAGCAGGTTTGCTTCTATCAATGCCAAAAGTAACATGGAAATCTTGAGTCCAACCCTTAGCAACTTCACCAATTGGTAGTGGATTGTAAGAATCATCGCCAGAAATTCCTAGCTTATTTAAATAATACCAATTGCCGTCTTCATAAGTCCAGCCTGTCTTTACAGCATAATTATTATCAAAATAATAAGTTCTCTTTTCAGCAGATGGAGCATATTGTTCACCGTATACTTTTCCTGTATTTTCAGACGTTTTTGCCTCTAGTACTTGTTTATCTGTTTGTTCTAGCAAAGCACCATCTTGTCCAAAATAGTACCACTTCTCCTGAAGGCCAATTTCTACGACTGGACGATTATTAAATAAATTATCACGATAACCTGTTCCATGAATTTCTACGTATTGCCAACCGACAACCATCTCTCCTCTATCACCAAAATAGTAAGTTTTACCGTCTATTTTATGCCAATAGATTGCTTTATGATCATCTTTTACATAATATTTTCTATTATCCTTATCAACAAATTGGCCACCTGTGGTATCCGCAAATACAGTATTTGTAGCTAGCAAACCAAAGAAAAATGTTGCTAGTGCGACTTGCATCATTTTTTTCAAAAGCTTCATTTGTATGTCCTCCAAGATTAAATCCACTCACCAGATGAAGCAAAGTTATAGACTTTACCATCGATAGTTTGGCTACCTGTAACCATTGCTCCATTTGAATTGAGATAATACCAGTTTCCATTTACTCTTGTCCAACCTGTCTTCATATCTCCATTACTTGCATTTAGATAGTACCAAGTTGAACCATCTTTCACCCAACCAGTTGTCATAGCTCCTGATGAACGGAGATAGTACCACTTGTTACCAACATATACCCAACCTGTCTTCATATCACCATTTTTATTATCTAAATAATACCAAGTTGAACCATCTTGATACCAACCAATTGCCATAGCTCCTGATGAACGGAGATAGTACCATTTATTGCCAAGTTGTTTCCAACCAGTTTGCATGATACCAGTTGTTGGATCTAGATAGTACCAAGCTGAACCATCATTTATCCAACCTGTACGTATTTCACCACCAATATAGTCTTCTCCATTAATTTCTGTTTTAGCTAGATAATACCAGTTAGACTGGTCATAAAGCCAACCTGTCTTTAAAGAATGATCTTGATTAAAGTAATAGTTCGTGTAAAAAC